>QLUS01000027.1 GCA_018725535.1 Bacillota bacterium | reverse complement strand
GCTGAAGCCCTGGGCGCACAAGTCGCTTGGGTTGACGCTACGCGCACCGTAACCGTGCAGCACACCCCGTATACACCAAAGCCAATTGGCGGCACCATTAATTTTGGCTCTATCGCCGAGCCAGTAATTCTTAACCCCATCCTCAGCACCGACACCGCTTCTGCCGCTATCCACGGTTGGACTAACTATGGCTTAGTCCGTAGCGCAGCTGACCTAACCATACGCAACAACATTGCTGACCGCTGGTCGTGGGACCACGCCAATCTCACTTGGACTTTCTGGTTAAGGCCGGATGTCAGATGGAGCGACGGCCGTCCACTCACCGCGCGCGACGTTAAGTTTACTTTTGACACCATCCAGCACCCCGACTACGACGGTCCTCGCCGCCCTGTCGTAATGCATGTGGCCGAAATCACGACCGAAGGCGACCATATCGTGCGCTTTAGAATGCGCCAAGTCGACGCCCCCTTCCTCTTTAACATTGGCCTTGGGATTATCCCCCACCACATCCTCGGCCACGTGCCGGTACGCGAACACCGCGCGCATGCCTTTAGCCGCCAGCCGCTTGGCGCAGGTCCCTATCTCCTTGAGCGCATTATCCCTGGACAGTTTGCTGTGCTCCAGCGTAACCCCAACTTCTGGATGGCACCCCGCCCGTATCTCGATCGCATTGTCATCAGGCGCTATGCTGACATCAATGTAATGCAAGCCGCTTTTGAAGCAGGCGACATCGACTGGATGAGCATCACCCCCGATGCAGTCGACCGCGTACGGCGTGAAATGGCCGCCCGCGCTAATTTCCGCAATATCCCCAGCCACGGCTACGACTATATGTCGCTTAACCTCGACAACCCCATTCTGCGCGATCGCCGCGTACGCGAAGCCTTAAAACTGGCTCTTGACAGACCTGCGATGATCAGAAGCGTGCTTAATGACCTCGGCACCGTCATCAACTCCCACCAGATTCCCACCTCATGGGCAACCGGCGCGCCCAACCTCAACACCTACGCCTTTAACCCGACCCGCGCCAGACAGCTACTAGATGAGGCGGGCTGGCGGATTCCCGCTGGGCAGACGATGCGCCGCCGCGACGGCTCGCCTACCGGCGACCTGATGCGCCTTGGCATACAGTGGAACACAGGCAATGTCCTCCGTCAAGACACCGCCGCTATGGCCGTAAGGCACTGGCGCGAGATTGGTGTAGACGCAGCAGATCGCCCGACTGAGTGGTCGGTCATGCTTAGTGACTTCAGCGCCAGCCGATTTGAGATTATCATTATTGGCTGGGCACTGGGCCTTGACCCCGATCCATTCCCCTTCTTCCACTCCTCGCAAGCTGTGCGTGGTGCAGACGGCCATATCCGCGCCTTCAACCGCAATCCGTTCATCAACGCGGAAGTGGACAGATTGCTTGAAGCCGGTCGCCTTACGGTAGACATAGCCGAACGCCGCGCCCTCTACCAACGAGTCGACCAAATCCTAAACCGCGAGCTGCCCTATATCTGGCTGTGGCAGCGGATAGTTGTTCGCGGCGTGGCGAGGCACATCGACGGCCTGATTGAGTCACCCATCGGTACGGTCCTCGGAGAAGCCAAGTTTATAAGAAGGTAGCGACTTCTGCGCTGGGGCAGAGCGTTGCTCTGCCCCTCGTTTGTGTAAATCCATGCTTCCCGCAAGGGAAGTCATCTAAATTAAATCTAAGAAGGGGGTTTGAGCTTGGGACGCTATATTGCGGGGAGACTCCTCCAGTCTCTTTTTCTCCTTGTCGGCGTGTCTATTTTAACTTTTACGATTATTCAGATGGCACCGGGCAGCTTTGCCGAGTTAATCGGCGAAGCAGTAGATGCCACAGTCGAGGACAATGCGCGTTTAATAGCCTTATGGGGTTTAGACCAGCCCGTGCATATTCAATACTTGCGGTGGGCGCGAAATATCTTGAGCGGTAACTTTGGCTACTCTTTGGTGGCGGCGCGACCAGTGTTTGACATGATTATGGAACGCATGCCAGCGACCATCGTGTTAAATCTGCTGATGATCTTTTTCATCTACCTGATCTCGCTGCCTATCGGCATTGTCTCTGCGGTAAAGCAGTACTCGTGGTTTGACCACATCATGACCTTTCTAGCCTTTATCGGCAGCGCTATGCCGGGATTTTTCTTTGCGATGATGCTTATCTATTACGTCGCGATGAATTTTGCGCTTGTCCCTATTGCCGGCTTAGCTACTTTTGGCATTGAATGGGGCCAGGTACCCTTTATGACATGGCTGGGCGACCGCTTGCGCTACTTGATTCTGCCGCTTACAGTAGGCATTTTTGGCGGCTTGGCTGGGCTTGTGCGCTTTATGCGCGCCAGTATGCTCGATGAAGTTAACCAAGACTACGTGCGCACCGCGAGGGCTAAAGGGTTATCCGAAGGAGTGGTAATCTTTAAGCACGCTCTGCGCAACAGCTTACTGCCGATTGTAACCTCGCTAGGCTTTACCTTTAGCGGCCTTCTAGGTGGATCAATAATAATTGAGAGTATTTTTGCTTGGCCCGGGGTGGGACTACTAGCCCTTAGCGCAATTTTTACGCGCGACTACCAAGTGATTATGGCTTTTAATCTAATGGGGGCGACTATGCTAGTGCTCGGGATGCTCCTCGCGGACATTCTCTACGTTGTGGTCGACCCACGCATTAAATATTAGACAGGTGAGATAATGGCTACAGCAAATCCACAAGTGACTAAGCCCTATACCGGTATGGCCGCTAAAGAAGAAACCTTTTGGTCTCTGACTTGGTATCGTTTCCGTCGGCACAAACTGGCTATGGTCTTTACCGCCGTCCTATTGATGATGTACGCTATCGCGTTAATCGCGCCCTATATCGCCCCACACGACCCCATGGCCATCCACGTCGGCGGTCGCTTTGAGCCAATGAGCGCCGAGTTCCCCTTCGGCACTGATCGTTTGGGACGCGATACACTGAGCCGCGTACTGCATGGCAGCCGCATTAGCCTAATGGTAGGCTTTGTGGCGGCAGGACTGGCCATGTCTCTAGGAACCTTGGCCGGCGCTGTGGCCGGGTACTTTGGCGGGGTCATTGACGAAGTGATTATGCGTATCTGCGAAGTTATTATGGCGATCCCCACGTTCTTCTTGCTGCTTACTGTAGTGGCCGTCTTTGAGCGCAGTTTGCTCAATATAATGCTGGTCATCGGGTTTACCACCTGGCCCTCTGCGGCTAGACTTGTACGCGGGCAGTTCTTGTCTTTGCGCGAGATGGACTACGTTGAGGCGGCGCGCTCCGTCGGTGCGCGTAACTCGCGCATCGTTATGCAGCATATTCTCCCGAACTGCATGGCTCCGATTATTGTTTCGACTACGCTGCGTATCGGCGGTGCCATGTTAACGGAGGCCGGGCTCGCCTTTATTGGCTTAGGCGTTACCGACCCACCCAGTTGGGGCTCCCTCATGGAAGCCGGGCGCCACACGCTGCGTTTTGCCCCGCATATGACTTACATCCCCGGTCTGCTCATCTTCTTTACAGTATTGGCATACAACTATATCGGCGACGGTTTACGCGATGCGCTCGACCCCAAACTCAAATAGGGCTTTTCGTGCCCTAGCGCGCGTGCTGGTGGCGCTGTTGGCGGTGACTGCGCTTGGGACTACTGCCCTTGCCGCAGCTCCGTCCCAATGGCCGGAGGGGTGGTCGCGCGAGCAGCGCGTTATCGAGTCGCAGCCGCACTACGGTCACCTAAGCGCTCCGGCCGGGCCGGACAGCCTGTGGCTGACATCGGTAGGCTATCGAGGGGCCGAAACAGTTCTAGAGGTCACGCTCTTTAACCTTAAAAGAAATGCGGTCGACGCAAGCGTCACCCTCCCGCTAACTTACTTGCTGCGTGGTTTCACCATGCGGGAATCTGCGGCGGGGCTTACGCTAATCTGGGTGGAACGGCAGGAAGGCATAGAGAGTACCCTGCATAGGGCCATGCTCGATGCAAGTGGGAAGCTTGTGCGGCATGAGATTATCTGGCGAACCCCGGCACTTGCCGACTCCCCTTCTGTGGCCGCAGCCGATGACGGTACGCTCTATATCGCGCTAAGCGCCGCAATTGACGGACATCACGCCATCCACTTGCTTAGTGCAAAGCCCGGGAGCGAGACTGCGGCATTGACCCGCCTCACGACCCCGGATGAACTCGCAACCGTGCCAAATATCGCCATTGGCGGAGACAGGCTGCACCTTGTGTTCCACAGACACCGGCAGCACCACTCTTGGGCGCGCTACCACCTCTACGACCTGCCGTCACTCACACGCCTAGCCACAACCGAACTGGGGCCCGTGCCGCAGGACTACGAGCACCCACCTACGCTCCTCGCGAACCGCGACGGGTCGGCGACCTTCATATGGCAACGCATGATCGCTGGCGGCGGCGGGCAAGTAGTCGCACAAGAACCCGTGCAGGGACGCTTAGTTAACGGCCGCTGGCAAGAGCCGTTACGCCCCGTCCTCGCTTTACGCGGCAGGATACTTACCGCGCGCGGCGCGCGCGGAGAAGACGGGCGCATTCTGGTGGTGGCAATGGTGGAAGTAGGCCGCACTTGGCAGGTGAAAAGCATTTTGCGCGATGGCGCAGGTAACACTGTGCGCGCCGGATACGCCACCATTACGCGCGGCAATGCCTTGGGCGCGAGACCGCTCATCGCTGGAGATGTTGGCGTTGTAACCTTCTTTAGTCACGATGACCTAGGCCGCTCACACCTGTATCTCGTGCAGACCGCTACCCCCGCTAGGCGCACACTTGCCTTTCGCGTTGGCCTTAATCCGCATTCGCCTTGGGCGGATGCCGCGTATAAGTACATCAGCCTCCTGACCGGCGCGCTGTTTCTTGCGTTTGGCGCAACAGGCGCTATGGTTATTAGCTTAGCCGTTGTTTTGCTGATGACGCACTTAGGCCTATTCTCAGCAAGCAAACCCGGCAACTACCTGCGCCTTGCTTTGCAATTTGCGATTATCGCCGCCCTCAAGCAGCCGGGCAGCCTGCTTTACTTTGGCGCAGTGATGCTCCCGGGTGTAGCCGCGCTTGTTTCCTTCGGAGCGGCGGCTCTGCTGGCCCTAGCTGTTGTCCACTTCGCCGACTTAGCAATCGATGACTACTTAACACTCTCATTTACAGCCCTGCTGTTTGTTATGGGCGATACTTTTACCAGCTTGTTCTTAGCGGGGGTAGGGAGATGGTAGAACGACTCCAACGAATTGTGCTGGCTTTGGTGTGGCTGATTGTGCTCTTGCTACCGCTGTTAACAGGCTTCGCCATGGTGTTCCTTTCGATACAGCACCGCGCTCTAGCGCTTAACTTACGCCCTTGGCTTATTGCCTTAGTAGTCCTATTAGTTGTCACTGCAGTAGCAGATGCGCGTTGCCGGAAACGTGTAGCGCAGCGAGAGGAGGCCCGTAATGTCTAGTCCCATGCTTGAGGTCAAAGATATCCGCACTGCCTTCCACATCCGCGAAGGCGTCGTTCCCGCCGTAGACGGCGTGTCCCTGTATATCCATAAAGATGAAACGCTGGCCGTAGTGGGTGAAAGCGGTTGCGGTAAAAGCGTAACGGCACTGTCAATTATGCGTCTGATTAAAAGCCCGCCCGGCAAGATCGAGCGCGGCGAGATTATCTTCGACGACAAAGACTTGCTTAAGCTCAGCATCAAAGAGATGCGCGAGATCCGGGGTAACGACATCGGCATGATTTTCCAAGAGCCGATGACCAGCCTTAACCCGGTCTATACGATTGGCGACCAAATTGCCGAAGCTATAGTCCTGCACCAAAAAGTATCCAAGCGCGAGGCGCGCACGCGCACCGTTGAGATGCTGCGCAAAGTAGAAATTCCGCTCCCCGAGCGGCGCTTTGACGAGTTCCCGCATCAGCTTTCGGGTGGCATGCGTCAGCGCGTGATGATCGCGATGGCGCTCTCCTGTAACCCGAAACTCTTAATCGCCGATGAACCCACCACGGCCTTAGACGTAACCATTCAGGCGCAGATTCTTGACCTCATGCGCAACTTGCGCCAGACGCTCGGCATGAGCATTATGCTGATCACCCACGACCTCGGCGTAGTGGCCAGCATGGCGGACCGCGTAGTGGTTATGTACGCTGGCAAAGTCGTCGAAGAAGCGCCTGTGCGAGAGACGTTTAAGAAGCCTATGCACCCATATACGCACGGGCTGCTTGACTCTATCCCCCACCTAGCACGCGAGGTCGAAGAGCTGCACGTTATCTCGGGCACAGTGCCAAACCTGTTATACCTCCCGGAGGGCTGTCGCTTTGGGCCGCGCTGCCCCTATGTACAGGATAAGTGCCGCCAAATACAGCCGACACTGGTGGAAGCCGAGCCCGGACACAAAGTAAGCTGTTGGTATCCTATCAGGGAGGCAAGGGGGTAGAAAGCTATGGCAATGAAACTGGATCAAGTCTCACCTAATCTCTTAGAGGTTAATAATCTGGTTAAGTACTTTCCCATTAAGGGTAGTTGGTTTGGCAAGCCCAAGCACTACGTTCGCGCGGTTGACGGCGTAAGCTTCTTTATTCGGCGCGGCGAGACTTTGGGGTTAGTCGGCGAGAGCGGCTGCGGCAAAACGACCACGGGTCGCACGATCTTGCGCTTGCATGAGCCTACCGGAGGCCAGATTATCTTTGACGGCACCGATCTCCGCAAACTGCGCTCAGAAGAGCTGAGAAAAAAGCGCAAAGACTTAGGCATTATTTTCCAAGACCCTTATTCGTCGCTTAACCCACGCATGACGGTAGGCGATATTATTGGCGAGGGGCTGCTGGTGCAGGGCCTGACTAACGTCAGGGAACGCACAGAGCGCGTCCACGCCATGCTCGAGGAAGTAGGTCTAGCCCCCTACCACTACCGCCGCTTCCCGCACGAGTTTAGCGGTGGCCAGCGTCAGCGCATTGGCATTGCCCGCTCGGTTATCTACAGCCCGAAACTCATTGTCTGCGACGAACCTGTTTCCGCGCTAGACGTCTCCATTCAGTCACAAATCCTTAATCTCCTGAAAGACCTGCAAAAGAAACGCGACCTCGCCTACCTCTTTATTGCGCATAACCTCAGCGTCGTAAAGCATATCAGCGACCGGGTCGGGGTTATGTATCTGGGCAAGCTGGTCGAGCTTACTACTTCGAAGAACCTCTATGCCCAGCCTACCCATCCCTATACGCAAGCATTGCTTTCCGCGATTCCCCATGCCGACCCGGATATGCGCATGGACAGGCAGAGGCTTAAAGGCGACGTGCCCAGCCCCGTCAACCCGCCTTCGGGCTGCCGCTTCCATACTCGCTGTCCTATTGCCGTGGAGCAGTGCAAAGTCGATGAACCGGTGTGGCGCGAAATTCGCACGGATCACTTCGTGGCCTGCCACCTCGCCAAATAGCCGAGCTAAAACCCGCCCAGCTAAGTGCTAGGCGGGTTTTGTATTTGGAAGAGCTTTAGCTTTTTAGCAGGGCCTGCAGTTCACTTAGGCCGATAACAGGTACGCCTAGAGTTAGAGCCTTAGTGAGCTTCTCCCCCGCCTTCTCGCCTGCTAAGAGGTAGTTAGTGCGTGCGCTTACGGAACTACTCACCGTTCCACCGTGAGCTGTGATGAGGGCCGTCGCCTCCTCACGGCTTAGCCCCGGCAGCGTACCGGTAATCACAAATGTGAGCCCGGCGAGGTTTGCCCCTGTGCGACTCCCAGTGAATCTAAGCTTCCCAGCGAATCTAAGCTTCGCAAGGTACGTGAAATTAACTTCTGCCCGCTTGAGCTTATCCAGCAAAGTGTGGGTAGAAGGCAGGGCGAAAAACTCGGTGATGCTCGCGGCCATTTTGTCGCCGATGTCGGGGATAGCAACTAGATCCTCATAGCGAGCTGTCACTAGCTGCTCCAAGTTCCCGAACCCCTGCGCGAGGGTAAGGGCCGCCCTTGTCCCTACTAAGGGAATACCGAGGGCGGTAAGCAAGCGTTCAAGCGAGTTGCCGCGACTCTTATCTATAGCTACAATCACTTTAGCCGCCGACCTTGCTTGCAGGCGCGGGAGCTTCAGCAAACTGTCCGAGGTGAGAAAGTACAGGTCCCCTGCATCGCGTACTAGGCCATGCGCAAGTAGGTTTGCGACTAAAGCCTCCCCCACGCCCGTGATGTCCATCGCGTCGCGCGAGACAAAGTGAATGATGCGCTCGCGGAGCAGTGCCGCACAGGCGGGGTTTGGGCAGCGCCACGCCACCTCCCCCGCCCTTTGCACTGCCGATGTCCCACACTCCGGACAGTTGGCGGGGTAGACAAATGGCTTTTCCGCCCCGGTGCGGCGATCTACGAGCGGCCCTAACACTTCGGGGATAATCTCCCCCGCCTTGGCCACATAGACAAAGTCGCCGATGCGAATATCTTTACCCGCGATAAACTCAGCATTGTGGAGCGAGGCGCGGCTTACCAGAGTCCCGGCAATGGCGACTGGCTCTAAGACGGCGGTAGGGTTAAGCGTGGCCGTGCGCCCGACAGTGATTTCTATATCGAGCAGCCTAGTCACGACTTGCTCCGCAGAGAATTTATAGGCTATAGCCCAGCGCGGGCTCTTGGCCGTTGCGCCTAGCTGCCTTTGCGCGTCAAAGGTGTTCACTTTGATGACGATGCCGTCAATATCGTAAGGCAAGGAGTGGCGTCTAGCCTGGTATTCGAGGCAGAGATTAAAGGCTTCGTCAATCGAATCCACGGTCTGCCGCAGCGGGCTTACCTTAAGACCGGCTTGCGCTAACAGCGACAAAGCTTCCTTATGTGAATCGGGCGGTGCGTCGACTTCCCCTAGCTCGGCCAGAGCGTAAAAAACTACATCAAGGTTGCGTTTGGCCGCCTCGCGCGCGTCCAACTGCCGCAGTGAGCCAGCTGCTGCATTACGTGGGCTGGCGAACACTTGGAGACCCTGCTCTGCCCGCTCCTCGTTAAGCTTCGCGAAGGCTGCCCGCGACAGATAGGCCTCCCCGCGCGCTTCTAGCGTCAACGGTAAGCGCAGAGTGAGGGGCAGGGACTGGATAGTGCGTATATTCGCCGTAATATCCTCGCCCGTTTCACCGTCGCCGCGCGTAGCCGCTTGGACCAAGTGCCCGTGTTCATAACGGACGGCTACAGCTAAGCCGTCGATTTTTAGCTCAACTACATATTGGACTTGGCCGGCGTAAATTTCGCGGGCACGGCGGTCAAAGCTCTCGAGTTCCGCGCGGTCAAAAGCGTTAGCTAGGCTAAGCATAGGGACGCGATGCCGCACGGTGTCAAAGGTCGTAAGTGGGCGCGGTGCGACCCGCTGCGTCGGGGAGCTAGGCAGGACAAGTTCCGGATGCTCGGCTTCAAGTGCGCGGAGCTCGCGCAGCAAGGAATCGTACTGGGCATCGGAAATCTGTGGAGCGTCCAGCACATGGTAGTGGTAGTCATGCGTGGCAATATCACGCCGCAGGGTCTGGATACGTTCCCTTACGTCCAATTGAACTCACCTCTCATGCAGGCTAGGATCAATGACCGTTAACCGGAACCAGCGGGGCGTATTGCAGCGACAATGTCTTCATGCCGTGAGGAGGCGCGAAGGCGACCGTCACCAGTGTATCCTCCCCCTTAGTAATTACGTTAACGACAGTGCCAACGCCAAACTTAGGATGACTAACTTTATCTGCCGGGGTGAGCGCCGCCGCATCTGCCGACCTTACCTTTGGCACCATTTGCGCCTGCGCTTGGCGCCTCCCTAACTGCGGCTCGGCCATAACTCGCTCGCGTAGACTCCCGCGGTGTACTAAACATGACGCAGGGATTTCTGCTACAAAGCGCGACGGCAGGCTATAATTGGTTTTGCCATACAGAAGGCGTTGCTTGGCATAGGTAAGAAACAAGCGCTCCTTGGCGCGGGTGATGCCTACATAGCAGAGGCGCCGCTCCTCCTCTAGCTCTGCTGCCTCGCCGTGCAAGATGCGGCTATGGGGGAATACCCCTTCCTCAAGCCCTACGAGGAAGACTACCGGGAATTCTAGCCCTTTAGCGGAGTGCAGGCTCATCAAGGTAACGGCTCCGCCCTGCGACTCGCTCTCATCGTCTCCCGCCGTCACGAGACTAACGGAGTTGAGAAAATCGAGCAGTGTGCTGTCCGGATTCTTCTCTGCGAAGTCTTGGGCGACTGACACAACTTCCGCTAAGTTTTCCTGGCGGGAAAGGGCTTCGGGTGACGTGTCCGCTAAATATTGCTGCATAAGACCCGTTTGCTCCAGCACTTGTGTAACTAACTCATGCAGCTCGACAAACTCAGCCTGCCGCGCCAAGGCGGTAATCTGCCGCGTGAAGGCAGTAAGCTTAATAAGCGTCCCTTGCTTTAATCCCAAAGACGCCGCGTCACTCAGCGCTGCGACCTCAAACAAGGAACACCCCTTATTGCTCGCTTGCGTCTCCAGCCTTGCGAGCGACATTTCGCCAATGCCGCGTGCGGGGACGTTAACGACCCGCCTGAAACTTACGTCATCCCTAGCATTGGCAATTAGCCGCAGGTAGGCCAGCAAGTCTTTGACTTCCTTGCGCTCATAGAACCTTAGCCCGCCAACAATGCGGTAAGGAATGTCCATGCGCATAAAGACCTCTTCGAATGTGCGTGACTGCGCGTGCGTGCGATAGAGCACGACACAGTCTGCAAACTCGTAGCGGCCGCGCGCGGCAAGCTCTTCGGCAATAGTGTGGGACACAAAGAGGGCTTCTTCCTGCTCCGTCAACGCCGTAAACAGCATTACAGGTTCCCCGGCCTGATTGGCAGTCCACAGCCGCTTCTCCTTGCGGGTGACGTTGTGGGAGATGACACCGTTGGCGGCATTAAGGATACACTGCGTGCTACGGTAGTTTTGCTCGAGCTTAAAGACGGCTGCCTCGGGATAATCGCGCTCAAAGTCTAGGATGTTGCGCAAGTTTGCGCCGCGCCACCTGTAGATGCTTTGATCGTCATCCCCCACTACGCTTAAGTTGCGGTGGCGAGCGGCCAGCAGATTAGTGAGCGTGTACTGCGCAAAATTAGTATCCTGATACTCGTCCACCAGTATGTGCTGAAAACGCGTCTGATAGTGCTCGCGCACATTTTGGCTCTCTGTCAGGAGCTTTGTCGCGAGCAAAAGCAGGTCATCAAAGTCAAGCGCATTGTGCTGGCGCAAAAGCTTTTCATACAGGAGATAGGCTTCAGACACCTTGTCCGAGTAGTAATCGCGACTTCTACCTGCGAAGTCCTCGGCGTCCTGCAAGTTGTTCTTGGCGCTGCTGATGCGCGCCAACATGGACTGCGGGGGATATCGCTCGGCGTCAATGTTTTGCTGCTTGAGACAGGTCTTAATCAGGGCAAGTTGGTCCTGTGTATCGTAGACTACAAAGTTCCGGTTAAGCCCTATGGAGTCACCATGTTGCTTCAGGATACGCAAAGCTGCGGCATGAAACGTAGAGATCCAGAGGTCTCTCGCCTCCGGTAACAGGCGAAACAGACGCTCGCGCATCTCGTTTGCCGCCTTGTTGGTAAAGGTTATAGCGAGAATACGCGCTGGACTTACGCCGACTTGGTTTACGAGGTGGGCAATGCGATGCGTGAGGACCCGCGTTTTGCCGCTGCCAGCTCCGGCTAGAATCAGCAGGGGGCCGTGACCGTGTTCTACCGCTTGCCTTTGCATGGGGTTAAGGGATTGCTCTAACTTCGACTGCACGGCTGTCAACTCCTCGGGTGTCCGTCGCCATATACATCTTACCAGAGTAGTTTACATCCCAGCAACCTGTAGCGGGAATGGGTTCGTAAGCGCTCGCATCAGTCCGCACAGCTCTGCTACATCAAACGGCTTGACAAGCCGCGCTGCCACGCCGAGGCGCTCGGCCTCGCTGATCATATCTGCTTCTTGGTAGGCAGTGACTAACACCACCGGCACGCCTACTTCCTTGTCACGCCGCAAGATACGCAGAGTCTCAATGCCTGACAGCCCAGGCATTTTCATGTCCAAAAAGATAATGTCGGGCGCACATTCAGACGCTACTTTCACGCCTTCATCGCCATTGCCTGCTTCGACCACGTCACAGCCGAAAACGCCAAAGATTTCGCGGAACAACGCGCGGATGCCGGCTTGGTCATCGATGAGCAGCACTCGCTTTCTTGCCAAAGGCTGGTCACTCCCTGCACTCCCCTTACACAAAATTCTACCATAGAACATGGCAATGTCAATATTTTGTGGTACAATTTTCTTACACTACTAGCTGTTGTGGTTGGTTTCTCCACAGTGCGTGTTTGTTCGACGGTTAGTTAACGAAAGTGCCGTCTTGTGACATGTTTCTTGCCTGCCCAAACCCTATTTCCCGGGAAATTACGACAGTAAAATCGAAACGGCTGGAAACTTCGCGCGCGAATGCACGTAGTAGATTATGGCGTTTACTTTTCAGGGGGCGCTGAAGTTGGACGTATGGCTAACCTGGGTCATTCTTGGGCTAACGCTGATGGGATTTGAAATGATTACGCCGGGGTTTGTGATCATGTGGTTTGGAGTGGGGGCCTTAGTGGCGGCATTTGCGGCATACCTTGGGTTTTCACTTACGGTGCAGCTCCTGTCGTTCATCTTTACGGCAGTAGTACTCCTAGCCTGTGCCCGGAGCCTAGCGGGCAAAATAAGGGGCAAAGCTAAAGAAGTAAAGACAAACTACAGCGCCATGGTCGGCAAGACGGCGATTGTGACACAACTCATCTCCGCTGAGACTGGCCTGGGTGTGGTTAAGGTCCTAGGAGAGGAATGGTCAGCCCTCGCGGAGACTGGTCGAGACATCCCTGCAGGTGAGAAGGTGGAAGTAGTCGACGTCACTGGTGTCAGGCTACTGGTGCGCGCGCTTACACTTAACACAGAACAAAACAAGGAGGGACTCAAGTGATACTCTGGGTACTATTACCGTTTATCCTCATCGTCGCGTTCGCTTCTTTTCGGGTTATCCGTCAGTCAACCGTGGGTGTGGTAGAGCGCCTCGGTAGCTACCACCGCTTGTTGCCTAATGGCCTGCAGTTTGTAGTGCCTTTTATTGACCGGGTGCTGCCGCTGATTGACCTGCGCGAGCAAGTGATGGATTACCCGCCACAGCCGGTCATCACCAAAGATAACGTCACCCTGCAAATTGACACTGTAATCTACTACCAGGTAACTGACCCGGTCAGGGCGACGTATGAGATCGCTAGGCTGCGCATAGCCATTGAAACGCTTACGCAGACGACCATTCGTAACGTGATTGGCGACCTGGCCTTAGACGAAACGCTCACTTCGCGTGAGCGCATCAATGCGCAGCTGCGCCTGATTCTCGACGAAGCCACAGACAAGTGGGGCGTCAAAGTTAATCGCGTAGAACTAAAGTCGATTGAGCCGCCTAGAGACATTAAAGACGCCATGGAAAAGCAAATGCGGGCTGAGCGTGACAAGCGGGCGCAAATTCTCGCGGCGGAAGGCGAGCGTGCCTCTAACATCCTGACGGCTGAGGGGCGCAAAGAGGCCACTATTCTGGGAGCCGAAGCCGATAAGACACGTGCCATACTGGCAGCGGAAGCGACCAGACAGCAGCGCATTCTTGAGGCCGAGGGAGAAGCCGAGGCTATTATAAAGGTTAACGAGGCGAGAGCTCGCGGCCTAATGATGGTTAAGGACGTGCAGCCCGACGCCGCTTTGCTCACCATCCAAGGCTTTGACGCCCTCAGGGAAGTAGCACAGGGGCAAGCGACGAAAATCATCATTCCTAATGACTTGGCTGGCCTAGCGGGAAGTTTGGCGGCGCTAGCAGAGGTCGTGAAGAAATAAGGGACTAGCTAGTGCTGCCATAAACTATTATAATCTAACCGGGGCCGAACGCCCCGGTTTTTAAGTGAGGAGGAGAAGAAATGCGTATTGTAGATAACCGCGGGTTAAATTGCCCCGAACCGGTGATCAACACCAAGCGAGCATTGGATGAGAATAGCGGCGAGCCAATTGTATCCATAGTAGATAACGAAGTCTCAAAGAGCAATGTGCTTAAGTTTGCTCGCAGCCAAGGCTTCCATGCCGAAGTCCGTCAAGAAGGCATGGCCTTCTTTATTACGCTTAGCGATGCGAGCTCGGATAGAAAGCATGTCGCGGCTGCACCTGTAGAGTTTTCGCCTCACTCGTCCGGACCGACCCTCTACCTAGTCACAGCAGACGAGTTTGGGCGAGGAAACGCAGAGCTTGGGCGGGCCTTAATGAAGACTTTTCTCTACGCCTTAGCAGAAACGGGAGAGAGGTCTAACCACATAGTCTTTCTCCATGGTGGAGTGCACCTCACGTGCGAAGATTCCCCTGTGGTGACAAGCCTACAGAAACTCCAAAGCAGTGGCTGGAGTATCACTACTTGCGGCGCCTGTCTTGACTTTTACCAGCTGAAGGACAAGCTGGTTATCGGTGAAATCACAAATATGTACTCAATCGTTGAACTCATGCGGAGTGCCGCAAAAGTAATTACTCTATAGTGTAGTAGCGGCAGGATTATTAACGAAACTAACGAACTATAAGACTTAGAGCCACCATAGAGAGTGAGGTGAACGATTTGGCTAATTCTAAGACAATCACGAGCAAGCACATCATCTATGCCGTGGGGGCATTGGTGGTGCTTATAGGTCTTGCCGCAGCCTTCTATATGTTTCAACTGCGGCATGAAGCTACCGCTGCCCTAGCGGTGACGATTGAGCCCATCGACTTTTCTTCTATCCATGCGGGACACTATATCGGTGAATACAGGCTCGGCTTGACTACATACAAGGTTGAGGTCGAGGTCTACAACCGTCGCATCTCGGGTGTGGAAATCCTGCGCAACCGCAACACCCGCCAGGCCCGCATGGCCGCCGAGGAAATCGTAGCAAGAGTGATAGCGCGCGGCAATGTCAGCGTTGACGTGGTGAGCGGCGCCACTACCTCCAGCACAGGCATTCTTAAGGCCATCGAACAGGCCCTAAAACACGCCCCCGCCTGCCCCACCTGATAGAGGCACATTGGCTGCGGCGCAGCCGAGTGGCGTTGGGCGTTGGGGACGGTTCTTTTTGTTCCGCGGATATGTCCCCAACGCTTCGCACACCGCTTCGCAGCGGCTCGCTTTGTGCACCGTTATCCGTTTTTCTTCCTGCTCTTATGCACACCTGTCCCTACTGCCTCGTCATCATTCTCATTGCACTTCGCCAAGTGGTCCTCCTACTGTTGCCTCGCGCAGTTCGTTTAGCGCAAGTAGGTCACTGGTCCCTGTCGAGTCTTCTTTCCCGCTAACTTTTGCAGTTTGTGTCGGGTTTTGAGCTGCTAAGTCCTTGTGCCGCATGGGTCTTGTGGGTTCTAAGGTCTACAAATAGTTGTTGAAGAACAAGGCACGCCAAGGAGACAAGAAGCAAAGGGGACATGTTGGTGGTACAAAAAGAACCGTCCCCGTCGTTCCGTCCCCGTCGTTCCAAGGTAATGTCGACGAGGCGGTGAATGTCTGGGGACGCTTCGTATTTGTCTAAGAATTCTT
>QLUS01000026.1 GCA_018725535.1 Bacillota bacterium | reverse complement strand
AGCGGATGGATTTTTCCCGCACCGATGCCGCGTTGATTGCCTCCAGCGGCAGCGCGACTTCAATCAGTTTTTTCTTATAGGCCATGTCGTTAACCTCGCTTTAAGATAATCTCGGCAGAACGCATGAGGTCGGCTAGGTCGTAATTTACAGAGGTAGCGGCAAAATCCGGGCGTTCCTGAAAAGGGCGTTTGAGATACACAGTGCTAGCTTTTGCGCCGTCGATCTCGACAATGGCTAGGATATACTCCTCGGGTTTGTTAAGGGCGGTTAAAATCTCGTTCTTGGTGACGGTGACAGTACTAGCCCCTGTGACGCGTCCCTTAACCTCGATAAAGCGCAGGGGGCTGGTGTCGGCACTGCGTCGCTCCCTTGGAACGAGTGACTCGATATCGTAGCCGCATTTGGCGTGGCTAGTGTCGCGGGGCAGATACCCAAGCGATTTTTCGATGTCGAGCACTTCTTGCATAGCCCGTCGTTCAATTGCCGCCCGCGTCTGCGCGTCTGGCAGAGCGGTGTCGCTGCTCTGGCCAAGCAAAGTAGCGAGCAAACCGCTGGGCACAACGAGTGCGCCGCCGACCACCAAAGGCGGCAGGGCCGAGATGCGTTTGGCGGACGCTAGCTCGTCGAGCCGTCTGCTCAAACGGGTGGCTAGTTCCTCGGCGCGGCGGGCGGCGAGCTGCGAATTAAGCTTGGCGTTAGTTTTGCCTGCCGCCTCTTTTTGCTTGAGGTCGGCGGCGCGATAGTCCCAATACTGTATTTCGGCGGTGAGCCGCTCTTTTACTGCCTTGATAGTCTTGTCGATAAGTCGGGTGCGCTGTGCGCGCACCTCGGCGACATAGGCAGGCACAATTTGCGAAACCGCGAAGCCTAAGGCGATGTCTTCGACGCTACCTGTAAGCCAAGCTTGGCTAGGCAGAAATGCGCGCACAGCATCTAGCTCGGCTGCATGCGCGGCGCGGTAATCTAGATATGGCGCATAACCGGCATGACTAGTCGCGCCGTCGGATGAGATCTCCACAAAGTGCACACGCTTAGAGACAATGCGCTGGCCCAAGCCTAAATCTGTGCCATCTTGAATGGCGACTTCAATGTAAAACAAGAGGCGCACGTTTTGACAAAAGTCGTTGTCGTCGATAAAGATGGCGCCTCGCTTGAGCACATCAGCGAAACGCTCGCGCACTAGGTCGAGCGTCGCGTCCAGTAGTCCGTGCCCCGGCGCAACCAGCGCGGCTAAGGCGAGCCCGGGAGCGTGGGCGTAGGCCTTATCGAAACAGATGCGTTCATAGCGCGACAAAACGGGCTCGCGTCGAAAGAGCTGGCGGTCGCGGTTACGCACGGCGTTGGGCACGGAGGTGATTTCGTAGCGGCCCTTTTCGCGCTGGCGCATCGTTCCGCCGAGGCCCGCAAATGCTTCGATAAAAAAGGACTCGATAAAGTGCGGCTGTAGTTTGCGCGCGGCCATGCGTTCCATGTCTTCGCGAATATGCATCACTTGCGTTAACCCTAGGGTATCTTCGGTGAGGGCATGGTCGGCCAAGAGTTTTTGCAGGGCAGAGCGGTCGAGAGCGTGGTCTACCACCTCGTAGAGGCGCGCGCGGACAGCGGGGTCGTTGCCGTAGCGCACCGCTTCTAACAGGAGTTCGCGCAGGGGCCGGTTGTCGAAGGTGACTTTGCCGAGGATATCGAACACTTTGCCGCCTAGAGCTTCGCGCTCTTGCTCTAGCTTTTCGAACAGGCGCTGAAAGACCATGCCTTCGCGCGTTTCTTTGGCCACTAGGTTCCACAAATGGCACACCTCGGTCTGCCCAATGCGGTGGATGCGTCCGAAACGCTGCTCGAGGCGGTTTGGGTTCCAGGGGAGGTCGTAGTTGACCATAAGGTGGGCGCGCTGCAGGTTGATGCCCTCGCCCGCCGCATCGGTAGCGACGAGCACGCGCACGGCAGGGTCTTGCTGAAAGAGCTCTTCGGTTTTGCGGCGTTCGTCACGCAGCAGGGCACCGTGGATGATAACGACCGCCTCGTCGCTGCCGAGCAGCGAGCGAATTTTGGCGGCGAGATAGCGCAGGGTGTCGCGGTGCTCGGTGAAAATAATGAGCTTTTCGCGCACGCCGCCACTTTGCATCTCGGGCTGGTCTTGCAAGAGCCCCGAGAGCTCGTCCCATTTGCGGTCTGTGCCGCTCGCGCGCACGTCCATGGCCATGCGTTCGAGTTTGTTGAGGGTTCTAATTTCGGCTTCGAGCTCGGATATGGTGGAGGCAGCAGAAGCTTGGTCGGCTACCTTTTCTTCGGCTTCTTCGCGTTCGCTGGCCGTGAGGTCGTCGTCGTCATACTCGTCGTCGGTGGGTAGGGTGTACTCTAAGGCCCGCTTACCTAAGCGCTCTTCGGACAGGCGATTTTCGAGCCGTTCGCGCCGACGCCGTAGCGACTGCCAAATGGCCTCGGGCGAAGAGGCTAGACGCCGCTGCAATATGGTGAGCGCGAAGCCGACCGTGGTTTTGCGCTCGTTATTGAGCTTGTCGGCACGGTTAAACTCTGCTTGGACATAATCTGTTACCGCACCATAGAGGGCCGCCTCGTGTGGAGATAGGTCGTAATTGACGGTGTAGGCGCGGCGCTCGGGGAAAAGTGGCGTACCGTCAAACTTGAGCAGCTCTTCTTTTACGAGGCGGCGCATGACGTCGGAAACATCGACGGTGTTACTGCCGCTGCGTGCTACGCCCTCGAAGCGGTCGGGGTCAATAAGCGACATAAAAAGCTGAAAATCTTCTTCTTTGCCGTTGTGAGGTGTGGCTGTGAGGAGAAGAAAATGGCGGGTGATGGACGACAGCAGTCGCCCGAGCTGAAATCGCTTGGTGTACTTGACTTCGCCTCCCCATAGTGTGGCCGACATTTTGTGGGCTTCGTCACAGACAACTAGGTCCCAGTCGGTGAGGCGTAGCTTTGCTTGGATGTCTTCGTTGCGCGAGAGCTTGTCGAGGCGGGCGATACATAAGTCGGCTTCCTGAAAGACGTTGCCGCTCAGTGCCGACTCGATGCGGTCGTTGGTAAGAAGCTCGAAACGCAGGTCAAATTTGCGAAACAACTCGTCCTGCCATTGCTCAGCTAGATTGCCGGGCGTGACGATAAGGCAGCGCTTTAGGTCGCCGCGCAGGAGCAGCTCTTTTAAAAACAGGCCGGTCATAATCGTTTTGCCTGCGCCTGGGTCGTCGGCCAGCAGATAACGTAGCGGCAAGCGTGGCAGCATCTCTTGATATACGGCCGAAATCTGGTGCGGTAGCGGCTCGATGGCCGAGATATGCACCGCTAGATAAGGGTCAAAGAGATGCGCAAGCTGTATGCGATAAGCTTCCGAGACGAGGCGCAGAGCGTTAGCATCACCGTCAAAGCTCCAGGGCAAACTGCCGTCGGCAACCGCGAGGCGGGCCTCGTCCTCAGGGTAAAGGAGCTGGCTCGCAAGCTGCCCTTTGTCGTCGCGATATGTAACCTCGAGCACAGCATTGCCGTACCACTTCACGGCCACGACCGTTACCTGCGAGCTTCCCGTAAGTCCTGTGACCTTACTGCCCGCCACAATGCGAAGCAGAAGGGACGGAGGATTTTGCTTCACAGTCATGCTTCACCCCTTTGCTCAAGTCGTGGCCTGCGCCAACTCTTGCTATCGTCCATAGAGACGAGAGAGCACGAATTTGCAGACCTGTCACTTCTTCTTTAATTGTACAACAACTTCGCCCAAATAAAACAAAGACAACACACATTGGTTGTCTATATAGACACCTCTTAGCTTACGGTTGGCTACCGCAGCGGCTGAAACAGGGATGAGTTGCTCGAACTCAGCGGCAGTAGCATCCACTACTCTACTTCGCCATCCCCTGCCTAAATCCTGCCACTACCACAGGGCATAGGCTCGCATGACAGGACGGCAACTTACCGCTCCCAAAGCCCCTCTACGGCCTGCCAAAACAGCTCGTCTGGACTGAGGCTGGGGTTAGTAGTCGAACTTAACATGAAGGACAGCTGTGCCACACCATCAGCACCGATCTGAATGCCGCGGGGCTCATCTACTCTGCTTTCACCACTCCTGTTTGAGTCCCGCACAGGGCCGCTCTCTCTGACTCTGCATGCGGACAGGGTCGACATCGTTGCTAGCACAACAAGGATTGCAGCAAAACGCTTTATTGTTTGCACTAACTACACTTACTTTCTATGATATTGACGAGCGACACTCCGCCGGTCCCCCCTCCTCTCGCGGGCAGGTAAAGTGGCGTGTAGGGGCGAATTCATCTAGCGACATGGATTTTTGGAGGCGAAGCATGGAAAAGCACAATTGGACGCGGTACAGCATTGTTTTTGCGGGGTTTTTGTTGGCTTTCTTGGCGGGGGTGGCGTATGCTTGGGGACCGATGGTGGTTCCGTTGGTGGAGAGGTTTGATTGGACTACGGCCGAGGCGGCCATGCCTTTTACTATCTTCTTTTTGGTTTTTGCTTTGGTTATGGTTCCCGCAGGACGCCTGCAGGACACCATCGGCCCTAAAATGACGTGCCTGCTGGGGGCAGCGTTTATTTTGCTCGGCTTTGGTGGGGCGGCGCTTGTCGGGAGGTTTCCTTATCCGTGGTGGCTGCTCTTGACCTATGGCTGCTTGGGCGGGATTGGCGCGGGCACGATTTACGCCTGCGTTGCTCCGCCGGTGAGAAAATGGTTTCCGGATAGACCTGCATTCGCTATCTCGTGGGCAGTGATGGGAGTTGGCTTGGCGGGCACGGTGGTGGCACCCGTGAAGGCTCGGCATTTGATCCCGGTCTATGGTATCGAGGGGACTCTAGTGCTCATCGCTGTGATTGGTTTTGCCATGTGCCTCCTGGCGGCTTGGATAATCAAGAACCCTGCCGAGGGCGTTGCGCAAACGGGTAAGGCCGCGCCGACCCGCAAACGAAAGGTCATGCCCACACCTGACGCTTCGCCGGGTGAGCTTTTGCGTAAACCGATTTTCTGGGTGATGTGGCTCGCGTTTGGCGTAGTAATCGCGGGCGGTATGCTGTGCGCGGCACTGATTACGCCTTTTGGCAGGCTTGTTATGGGCCTTAGTGCCACCGAAGCCGCGACAGCCGTGGCGATTTTTTCTGGCTTTAACGGGTTCGGTAGACCTGTTGCGGGCTACTTAAGTGACAAATTCGGCACAGTGAGGGTAATGGCAGTAAGCTTTTCCATTCAAGCGGTAACGCTGTTCTTGTTTAATATTATTGCCGTCAATGCCGTGACTCTGTACATGGCTGCAGCACTGGTGGGCTGGGGCCTAGCGGTTGTTCTAGCTACTTTCCCAGCGCTGACTGCCGCTGCCTTTGGCACCAAGCATCTCGGGGTAAACTATGGGTTAGTCTTTACCGGTTTGGCTTTTGGCGCGTTTATGCCTGCGGCGGGTGCAGCTATTTATGACGCCACAGGTAGTTTTACCCCTGCTTTCTTAATCGCCGGGGGGTTGGCCACCATCGGTGTAGTGCTGTGCTTAATCCTCAAGCGCAAGTATAAGTTAGCCTAGGGAAGCAGTAGGGACGGAGTATGGCCTAGAGCAGTGAGTCCCTGGTGCCCGACAGGCAAACGCGCCGGTATGCCAAGCGCATACAGCATTGCTTGTAGCAGTATGGAGTACCCTCTTCGTCTCAAGTCCTCGCTTCAGCGTAAGTCTGCTGAGTCTTCTCTGTGATTATCGCACATTTCCTGTGTTGCCAAGGTATAAAAAAGGGACGAAGCAAAAAGCTCCGTCCCTTTTGCTTCGTCCCTTTACGACACTTGGGTCGTTAGGAAGATGGGTAGGCCCATGTGGCCGATTTGGTCTTGCGACTCTTCTATTTGATCGATATGTTTGTCCTCATCGGCTAAGATACTCTCTAGGATCTCGCGCGTGGCGAAGTCGCGTACTTCACCGGCCAAGATGATGGCGGAGTTATAGGCGTCGACTGCCCCCATTTCGGCTGCGCGGTCATTCGCTAGCTGCGTGGCTACATCCGCGCCAATGTATATCCCCTTCAACTCAGATACGATAGGTGTCCCCTCTAAGAACAGAATGCGTGCGATTAGCTTCTCGGCGTGCTTCATTTCATCGATGGCACGGCGCTCAATCTTTGTGTGCAGCTTGTCGTAACCCCAGTTTGCGCACATCTCGGAATGCACCATGTACTGGTTGATGGCACTCAGTTCATCTGCTAGCAGCGAGTTTAACGCATCAATCAGCTTGTCATTGCCCTTCATAACACCATTCCTTTCACGATTTGCTGCCATTATACCATAGTCTTGCCAAGACGTAAAATCGGCAAGGAAACTAAGGACTAGGCTCACGAATTCCACCGGCTTCTCGTACATGGACGCATGACCGCAGTCTTTAAGCACGGCTTGTTTGGCGTGGGGAATGCTCTGTACAATTAATTTTTGGTCGGCGAGGGGGGTAATGTAGTCGCAATCAGAGGAAATAACCAGCGTAGGGGCGGCTATCTCAGGCAGATGCACTCTTAGGTCAAGCCCCTCGGTGCTCCTAAGTAGCCGCAAGAAGGCGTCGTACACGTCTTTGGTAAAGCGCTCCTGAAAAGCCTGCTCGCGCGCATGGAGCCAAGCAATGTTGGCGGAGTAAAACTGCGGCGAGTAAATTAGCGGCATACAGGTCTTAAAAAACTGCCGGGCATCATAAGAAGAAATAGCGTAGCTCCAGGCGTGGCCAAGGTCCTCGAGCCACGGGCTAACGTAGGCGGTGGTGTTAGCCAAGACGAGCCGTTTAACTAACTGTGGGTGCGCTACTGCAAACCTAATGGCTACCTGCCCGCCGTAGGAAATGCCAAGTATGTTGCATGACTCAATACTTAAGTGCTTAAGCAGCGCGCTAACCATTTCCGCCTGCAGCGCTTGCCCATAGTCGCCTGTCATCCGCGCTGAGTAACCCTGGTCCAACAGGTCAACGAGAATCAGCTGGTGAGAATGGCTAAGCGAAGGGGCCAAAGACGCCCAGCTCGCGCAGTTCATGAAGATACCATTAAGGACAAGCAGTGGCTCTCCCTGTCCGTGTAGCTCAAAATATACTTGTTTGCCGCCAAAATCAAAGTGCATCGTTTATTCCTCCGGTAGGAAGCCGTACGCTACTGCCTCTTGCCGCAAGCGCTCACGAAACTCCGGGTGAGCAATCTCGATAAGCCGCCGCGCGCGCTCGCGCACGCTGGTGCCGCGCAAAGCCACTGCCCCGTACTCGGTTACCACGAAGTCCACATCATTGCGGGACAGGGAAACTATTGCTCCGGGCTTAAGCATCGGCACGATCTTACTGATTTCTTCCTTTGTCTTAGTGACTGGATTAGTGACTAGCGCAGTTGAATACAGGGCGATAAATGAGCGTCCGTTCTTGGCGCGCTGCGCCCCGACGGCGGTGTCGGTCTGCCCGCCGGTGCCGCTGTACTGCATGGGGCCAATCGACTCCGAGCAGCATTGCCCCGTTAGGTCAACCTCGAGGGTGGTGTTTATAGACACTTGGTTATCGTTCATCCCAATTACCGCCGGGTCATTAACGTAACCTCCGTCCAGTACCCAGATGCTCGGGTTGTCGTCCACAAACTCGTATAGCTCCTGTGTGCCTAAAACAAAACAGCACACAGCCTTGCCCCGATGGAGGGTCTTTTTGTCGTTGGTGATTACGCCTTGCTTAATGAGCTGCATCATGCCGCTCGTAAACATTTCGGTGTGGATACCTAAGTCGCGTTTACCCCCTAATGAAGCCGCCACAGCGTTCGGAATACCCCCAATGCCAAGCTGAATACAGTCGCCGTCTAGGATGTGCTCGGCGATTAGGCGACCAATTTTCAGGTCCTTGTCGTTTGGTGGAGCATCCGGGATTTCGGGCAAGGGGTAATCGGTCTCGATCATATAGTCGACATCCCTGATGTGGACTTCGAGGTCGCCGTGCGTGCGCGGTGTGTGCGGGTTTATCTCGAGCATCACCACATCCGCTACCTCGAGCATGCGCTTCTCATACACGTTACTCACGCCAAGCGAGACATAGCCGTGTTTGTCGGGCAGCGATGCATTGCCGATATAGATGTTCGGGCGGACAAAAGCGAGGCGCTTTTTGGCCGCTAAGTGCAGATGATTGGGGATAAAAGTGATATTGCCGTGCTTGTGCGCTTGGCGCATTGCCCCTGTGTAAAACCACCCCGCCATAGTGAACGAAGGTTTGTGGCTTGGATCAGCGAAATAGACAGCATCCAGCATAGGCAGACAGGTAGTTACTGTAACGTTTATTACGCGGTCGGCAATTGTGTGTAGCGCCCCCAAGAACACGCGCGGCTCCGCGGCGCCCAGTCCGACGACGATGGTGTCCCCGGATTTTACTTTAGACAATGCTGCGCCGACGCCAATAAGTTTATCGCTGTAAAGACTCATAGTTTAAGCTCCCCCTCGCTAGCGCAAGTAAGCTGAGAGTAGTGCCACTAACTCGTCTAGGCTGTCCGTGAAAGGAGAGTGCCCGACACCCGGAAGCATATGTAAGGCAGCCTTACTCCCAAGCGCTGCGGCAGTATCTTTCGCCCAAGCCAGCGGCACCACTCGGTCATTCTCTCCTTGCACCACTAGCACCGGTGCCTGTACTAAGTCTATGCGCCCAGTTCCCGCCACCACGCCGTTATGTGCAGCAGTCATGTTAAAGGTAATTAGCGCGTAGTCGACATCGACTAAGTTGCGCTGCTTAAGCATAGCCTCTAAATACCTCTCGTACCGCTGTGGACAGGGCTTCGCCTCGTGGTAGATAAGAGCATTCCAGACAGACCGCAGCAGCTCTTTGTTGTCGGTAGCGTAAGCGTGCAGGATAGGCAGCACTTGTACCGGGTCTGTCGCTACTTCTTCTCGCGTCGTTATGCGCTCGGTTAGCTTTGGCTGCCCGGCAGCGTCCTTCTTAAACATGGGATAGCCGGTTAGACTAACGGAGTTAACCAAGATGACTCTATCCACTAAGTCGGGCCTGCTAGCGGCTAGCTCTAGCGCCACACCCCCGCCAGTTGACCAGCCAAGCATAGAAAAACTCTTTAGCCCTAACGCTTCGCTTGCCTGCACAACGTCTTGCGCCAAGTCCAAGAGCGACGTAATCGGCCGGTTATAGCTTGAGTCCCCAAACCCACGCATATCAAAAGCTATCAGCTTGTAGTCAGCTTCCATCTGCTCCATCAGGGTATCAAAAAAGAGGCTCGAGCTCATGTTGCCATGCAAGAGCACGACAGTCTGTTCGCCCTGCCCTGCCTCGCGGTAAGCGATTGTTTCACCGTTTGGCAATGTCACCAGATTAACAGGATAGTTCTTCATCGTGAGGCCACCTCCCAAAGTCCTGTCGCGGGTTTATCCTATGCCGGTGAAATCCCGCTCAGGATAAACTCGCGCAAAGTGTCGATTTCCTCCTTACTGGGCAGCTTCCCTTCCCAACACGGCCACCGCATACCTGTAAAGACACTAATACCAATTAGGCAGTACGCCAACATCTCGGGGTCCAGCTGTTTCACCTGTCCTTTAGTCATCGCGACCCGCAAGTGCCCCGCATAGCCCCTAGCAAAGTTGCTGTAGTGCCAGCGAAAAATCTCGTAGTCCACGAACTCGGCCTCGCGGATAATAGCGTACAAATGCGGGTGTTCAAGGCAATAGCGGTAAAAGGCTTGGATACCCAGAACTTCTGCGTCTTTACGGTCGGCAATATCCGCAACAGAAATCTGGATAAACCTACGCAAGTCGTGGTGTACATAGTAAATGAGCTCACGGAAGATGTCTTTCTTGGTGCGGAAATAGAGGTAGAACGTGCCCATCCCCACCTCGGCTGCTTGGGTAATAGCCGACACAGAGGCTTCATGATAGCCGCTTTCGCCAATAACCTTCTCTGCCGCCTTAATAAGTTTGTCAAAAGTGATCTGCCCGCGCGCGGTTTTGGGCAGTTGCACCCCGGTGGCGCGTTCCGGATACCCTGAATTTCCGTTCATGCCTTATCACTCTTTCTGCAAGCCTCTGGCGAGGTCCCCTAAAGTCTCACTTCAGGACAAAAGTTCGCTAGAGGTGCTACCACTACCTGCAAAGAGCCTAAAGGACTACCTGACCGCACCCCACTGCAGAATGGTCGCACCCCAGGTGTACCCGGTCCCTGCAGCCATCAAGGCCACTATGTCTCCATCCTTAAGCAGACCCCTCCTCGACGCCTCCCACAGAGCAATAATCTGGTCAGCAGCCTGCACGTGGCCGTAGTCCTCTAAGTAATAGCTGTTTTGTTCGTTAAGCCCTAAGGCCGCAAGAATCTGCTGGTGCATGGAGCGCTTAAAGTGCACCGATGCTAGGAAGTTTAGGTCGCGCGTGCTTTTGCCGCTTTTCTCAAGTGCGCACTCCACCACCCTGACAAAGTTCTTAAAGGAAATAGGGTCTAGGCGTTCCTTCATCTCCTCTGGGTCAATAACCTCGAGCAAACCTGCCTGCGGAGGGAAAGCATGCCCGCTTAGTGGATTAACTGAGCCGCCCTCCAATACCTTGACGTGCTTGTGGAAGAAGCCAGCAGTGATGTGGTGTGACTCCAACACCACGTTTTCGTGCCATCCCTTGCGTAGTAACACTGCCGCGCCGCCGTCACCAAAGTTAAACATAAAGCGTAAGCGCGGATTAGCATAGTCTAGCAGTGATGACTCCTTCGTACCGGCGGCTAACAGCACATTGTCCATGGTCGTATCCTCAAGCATCATGCCTTTGACCATGCGCAGCGCCACAGTAAAGCCGGCACAGAGCGACATAATCTCTGTGGCAAAAGCCTGATGCGCCCCAAGTTCATATTGCAGCTTCGAGGCAACCGACCATACGGGATAGTCTTTGTGGGAACTGCCGAAATACACTACGGCGTCAAGTGCGGCGGGGTCGAATCCCCCAAGCGCCATCTTAGAGGCAGCAAGTGCCATGTCGGAGGCGTGCTCGTCGAGTCTAGCCACATGCTTTTGTCTTAGGCCTAACTTCTCGGCGACTACTTCGGCCGGAATACCTGTCTTAAGTGCAATATCTTGGCTGCTTTCTATGGCTTCCGGCACATACACGCCCAAACCCGCAATGCCGACAACGGCACCTCTGTTTGTCTTCATGTCTAGTCACCTGCCCTTGTGTGATTGCCGCCTGACGTGCGCCAGTACGCGAGGCTCCCCTTAATGCGCAGGAACGCACCCACCATCCCAAGCGGCATATACAGTACCACCAAAACATAGATCGCTCCAAAAAAGATCTGCCAGCGCGCAAAAATCTCGTGGATGCCGCGCAGTTCCAACAGATAGCTTTGCACTAATTGCACGAAGGCCGTGCCAACTATAGCTCCATACAATGTGCCTGTGCCGCCGACAATGGTGAACAGCAAGGCGTTTAGGGTGTTTTGCACGCTCAGCAGGTCGGTGTTGGCGAAACGGGTGAGCAAAGCAAACATAAAGCCGGCCGAAGACGCAGCCAGAGCAGCTGTGACCAAAGCCAGCAGCTTATACTTCCTTACATCGTAACCTAGGAACCGTGCGCGCTGTTCGTTGTCGCGGATGGCCTGCAGCACGCGGCCGGCAGGCGAATTAATGAACTGCCTAAGCAGCAAAGTCATCACCACAAGAAACAGCAGGGCGTAGTAGTACATCCCGATGCGGTCGCGAAATATCACAGGCACAGCAAAGGTTAAGCCGTCCGCCCCTTGTGTAAACTGGCGGAAGGTTTCGGCCGTGTGGCGCACAATCTCGCCAAAGGCCAGCGTAATCATGGCGCAGGCTAGCACACCGCCAGCCCCAGTATTGCGGAAGGCGAATTGTCCCATGACCAAAGCTAAGATCACGGCAAAAGCCCAAGCTAACGCCACCGCGAGCAGCGAAGCGGATGCAGAAGTGCCTAGCCGTGTAAACATAATGCCGGCAATGTACGTTCCCCCGCCAAAAAACGCGGCGTGCCCAAGGTTAATAATCCCAGTGTAGCCCCTGAGAATGTCATAGCTCATGCCAAACACAGCTAGAATAAAAATTCTCCCGATTAGCTCCCGCGTCATGACCCCGATTGCGTGAGGCAAAACCAAGAGCAAGATTAGCGCTACGGCATAAGACGCCCAAAGCCAACGCTTAGCTGTCATTTTCTCACCGCCAACCCAAAGAGACCTTCAGGCTTTAACGACAACACCACAACCATGATCAGCAAGGTAGAATACGCCGTGAGGGGCGGGAAAAACCACGCTGTGAATGCGCTGGTGAGGCCAATAAGTATGCTGCCGACAGCCGACCCGTAGAAAGAACCCATGCCGCCAAGTATCACCACGATAAAGGCAAGAATCTGATTGTCAATGCCCATGCCTGACCAAACGCTCCCGACTAAGGGCGCATACAGCGCTCCGCCTAGCGCGGCCAGCCCGGCTCCGCCCGCGAAAACGGCGGCAAAATAGAGCTTAATGTTAATGCCTAGAGCCTGCACCATCTCGGGCGACTGAATGCCCGCCCGCATAACCATGCCAATGCGCGTCTTGTTGATTAGGTAATTGATGCCGACTGCCACGAAGAGACCCACTGCAATAAGAAAGACCCTGTAACGCGCGATAATCACCTGGCCGAATACCCAAGTGCCGTCAAGCAAGGGCGGTCGGACCATAGGAATGGGGTTAGGCCCCCACAAAAGCCTCACTAGGTCGGTAAAGATGATCATCAAGCCAAGTGTTATCAGGATTTGACTTGTGACCTTGCCGTACACCGGCTTCACAAAAAAGCGTTCAAAGACGACCCCCATAATCAGGCCTGTCGCCAGTGCAGCCAGCAAGGCCAGCGGGAAGCTCCCAGTCAGGCGATACACCCATATGCTCATGTACCCGCCCCAAATAAACATTGTGCCGTGGGCAAAATTAACTACTCCGACTAGCCCGAGGATGACAGAGAGCCCTGCGGCCATTAAGAAGATTAATGCCCCCTCAGCTAGCCCATTAACCAAGAGCATGACGAAAATGTGCATGGTCTCATCTCCTTTTTAATGCGAGGCTAAGCCGGCATCAGGCCCAAGTGCGTTTGTTGCAGGGCTGTGTCGTCGATTAGATCATCGATGGAGCCATTTAGCACTGTGCGCCCGTCATTGATGATGTAGTAGCGGTCCCCCACCGCGCAGGCCAGGGCAAAGTTCTGCTCGACTAAGACGATGGTGCTCTTTTTCTTTAGGCTAAGCAAAACTTTTTGTATACGCTCTATTACGATTGGCGCAAGTCCCTTGCTCGGTTCGTCGATTAGGATAATTTTGTTTTCGTTGAGCAGGGCGCGCGCAATGGAGAGCATCTGCCGCTGCCCGCCGCTCAAGGTCATGGCTAGGCGCCTAAAGGCAATCCGCAGGTCCGGGAAAATCTCCAGTACTTCGTCGTGGCGGTTGTGTGTAGGTTTGTCGCGCTGCCGCATTGCTAGGGCTAGGTTTTCTTCGACAGTGAGCAAGTCGAATACGCCATAGTCCTCGGGAACATAGCCGATTCCTTGGCGCACAGCTATGTGTGTCGGCATGTTTACCAGCGAGACGCCGTCAAGCGTGATGGCTCCCTTGGAGGGAGGGACTTGCCCGACAATCGAGCGCAAAGTAGTAGTCTTTCCGGCCCCGTTACGCCCGAGGATGACCACAACTTCGCCGGGGTAGACCTCTAGCGACACCCCCTGCAAAATGTGAAAAGGCCCGATAAATGAGGATATGTCATCAACCTTAAGCAGTGGCTTCACGCCTAATCCCTCCCCCTAGATAGGCCTTAAGCACGTCCGGGTTCTTGGCGACTTCTGCAGGCGTTCCCTCGGTGAGAAGTGCGCCATTTACCAACACCAACACGCGGTCAGATAGCTTGGTCACTAGATCCATCTTGTGTTCTATCAGCACGATAGTGCTTTCTCCCCGCGCTTTAGCGTGCGTCAACAGCTCTAACATCACCGGCACTTCTTCTAGTGCCATCCCGGCGGTTGGCTCGTCTAAGAGGAGTAGTTGCGGCCGCATGGCTAGGACCATGGCCATCTCTAATTTGCGCTGCTCGCCGTGTGAGAGACGGGCTGCCGGCAAGTGGCCCTTCCCGAGCAATAGGACGTCTGCGAGGATTTGTTCGGCTTCCGCTATAAGCTCTGGGAAACGCCTGTATGACGTCAATGGGCGGCACCCCACCCGCTCGCGCGACTGCAACACCAAGCGCACGTTTTCATGCACAGTGAGCGTGGGGAAAACGTTAGTGAGCTGAAACGAGCGGCCTATGCCTAAAGCGACGCGCTGCATAGGGGACAGACCAGTAATGTCTGCCCCCTTAAAGAGAATTCTGCCGGAGGTTGGCTGCAACAGGCCGCTCAGCAAGTTAAAGAAAGTCGTTTTCCCTGCGCCGTTTGGCCCAATGATAGCAGTAAAGGTATTTTGCTCAATAGAAAGGCTAAGGTCGTCAACCGCCCTGTGCCCGCCAAAATTTATAGTTAGATTCTGGGTTTCGATAAGAGCGTTTGACATACCGGCCACCTCCACCGTGCTTGGGGTTACCGCGGTGCTCCTGTCGGAACAGTTACCGGCGGCGTCAGCCTTTCTGCGGAAATTACGCGTACGAGTTTTGGCACCGGATGGTCGACACCGGGGACCGCTTCGAGCGTAATTTCAAACAGCGGCTGTATGGCTTGGTGGTCTTCTGAGCGGAAGTGGCGCCTGCCGGTGGGTGAATCAAACTGCATGCCCCTGAGCGTGCTAATCAAGAGCTCGCTGTCGGTCTTCCCCTCGGTTTTGCGCAGGGCAGTGATCAAAGCTGCGGCATTGGCCATTCCACCTGAGGTGAATATGTCGGGCGGTGAGCCGAAGCGCTGCTGATGGGTCTTGATTAGCCAATCATTCATGGGGTTAGTGGGTGGCACAGTGTGGTAGTACACGGTAAAGCCACGCATGCCGACCATGTCATTCATCAGACGCAGGGCGGCAATCTCCGGCGCACCCGTAACTATGTTGATACCTTTGCCGCGCACGTCAAGTTCCACGAGTTGACGCCACGGGTTGTTCGCACCTGCCCAAATGACATACAGGTAGTCAGGGTCAGCAGCAATCAGGCGCAAGATATGCGGCGTAAAGTCTGTTGTGGCAACGGGCGCGAACTCTTGCGCCACCACCGTCGCGCCACGGGCTAGAGCCTGCGGCACAAACGGCGTAACTCCGGCGCGGCCAAAGGCTGTGTCGGGGGCAAGTGTCGCTACCTTAACGCCAGGCTTAGCCACTATGTCAGCCATGGCAATGGCATCTTGTGCAGTATTTCTGCCTGTGCGAAACACATAGCGGTTCCAGAACATCCCTGTAATAACGTCAGCTGCGGCGGGCTCGACAATGATTATGCGCTTAAACTCCTGTGCGACCGGTAGCACAGCAATCGCATCAGCCGAAGACGTAACCCCAACCAGAAGGTCTACCTTGTCTTGGGTAAGGAGCTTGATAGCGCGCTCCCTCGCTACTGCTGGGACGGTGGTCGTATCTTCCCAGATTACCTGGATTTTGCGACCGGCGACTTCCATTTTGCCCTCGGTCATAAACTCAAGACCAAGCTCAAAGCCGCGCCTAAATTGCGTGCCGTAGTCCTGTAGCACGCCGCTCAACGAGGCCAGAGCTCCGATTTTAATCGGGGGTTGTTCGGGACGCGCTGCGGGTCTGCAGCCTGTAAAGAGCAGGGTTGTGAGAAGAACTAGCACAACAGTTACGCCGAGAAGTTTTCTTTTCATGGTTTCCCTCCTTCAGAATAGTAGGACCTAGATTTACACCACTTACACCAGCCAACGACAGCAGAACTAACACATCGCCTCCTTATA
>QLUS01000025.1 GCA_018725535.1 Bacillota bacterium | reverse complement strand
TGCATTGACTGTGGCGCTTGTGCCGCCGTCTGTCCTGTAGACGCCCCTAAGCCCGACTAACCGAAACGCCGGGGACGGTTCTTTTTGTAACACAACTCGCCCTCTTGACTATTACAATAGCTAGCCTATAATATATTAAGGAGGTGCTAGCATGAGTGAAGAGGCTAAGATGATTTTGGAGATGCTGCGAGATGGGAAGATCACTGCGGACGAGGCGACCCGCCTGCTGAATGCCGCGCTGCCCGCCCGGGATCGTCCCCGTGGGTCTGAGGGTGCATTTTTTAGTGACCTGCGCGAAACGGTGCGCGAAGTAGCGGAACGAGCGCGCAAGGAAGCTAAGGAGGCCGTACGCCGAGCCAACGAGGCATTGCATGAAGAACAGAAGGGCACAAAGGAACAAGCGCGCGAGCTAGTTCATCAGGCGCGTAATGAGATGCGGGAGCAATTGCGAGAGGCGAAAATGCGTCTCAAGGAAATGAAGCAAGAGCTTAAGCAGCGACTGCGCCAAGACAAAGCTAAGGGAGTTTTAGCCGAGGAGGCAGAAGAAGAACTCGAGAGTACGGAAGAGGAGCTTCTTAATATACAAGAAAAAGTCGAGGATATGCAACATGAGGTAGAGGAAATCCAGCATGACCTTGAGGAAATTGAAGCTGACCAAGAAGAGGAAGACGAGGATGATGATGACGAAGATGAAGACGAGGCAGAAGACGAAGAAGATGACCGCCGTGAGCCTGAAGGAGGCGTGCTGGCCTCTGTTATCAGCGCTCTAGGCGGAGGGCAAACATACCACTGGCAAGAAAATCTATCCGGCGAGTTGCCTGATGTCCCTGTGCCTCACATTGTAGTGCGCGGAGTTAACGGACGCATAACAGTTGAGCGCACTAGCGACTCGAAGTGGCATTTAGCCGTAGAGAAATCCGCACGCGCTAGTAACGCTACCGAGGCTGAGTCGCTAAGACGGTGCCTTTACTCGGTAGAAGCAACTGCCGAAGGACTAGTCATTGCCGCCAAAAAAGTGTTCGGTCAGGCGCGCGCCGTCAATTTTCATTTGTGTCTACCGCAAGCCCTTACCTATGACCTTGACTTAAGCGCCGTAAATGGGAGTGTGCGCGTCAAGGAGGTCATTGCCAAGCGGATTCGGGCCAGCACTACAAATGGCCAAGTAGAGGTCGAGAGTGTGTCCAGCGAGATTAACCTGTCCTCCGTGAACGGACGCGTGGAGTTAACCGGGGGAGCGCCAAACGTCAAGTGCCGTACGGTTAACGGCAGCCTAGTCGTTACCTGTCCCACACTGCAAGCGGGGGTAATGTTCCTAGACACCGTGAACGGCAGCATCATCCTGCGGCTTGGGGACAGCAAGGAAGTTGGTGTCAAGATTAAGGGTGCCAATATGCATGGCTCTGTACAGGCTGAGGGTTTAGGCCTTAAGGTAGACGTCGTCCGACACATGGTAGGAAAGAGACTACAGGCCGAGAGCGAAGGTGCCTTTGCGCACTGGCTGGAAGTGGAGGCCAAATCAGTACACGGCTCCATAAATATAGCGCGCGCCCTCTAGCGCAGCAGGGAAAGGCAAGCTCAATCGGGAAGATAAAGTCGTCGGATTTTCCGACGACTTTGCTGGTTCTATCCATGCAATGAGGAGGAATAACATGCGCATCGCGCTTGTTGCCCACGACCAAAAGAAAGAGGCCATGATTAAGCTAGCGCGAGAACACCACGCCTTTCTCAATGCGCAGCAACTAGTAGCTACCGCCACTACCGGAGCTCAGCTCAGCGCCTTGACCGGGCTTACGGTAGCGCAAGTTCTGTCGGGGCCGCAGGGAGGCGATGCGCAGATTAGCGCCATGGTGGCCACAGGGCAGATAGATGTTGTTGTCTTTCTGCGGGACCCTCTTACGGCCCAACCTCACGAGCCGGATATTACCGCTCTGCTCAGGATCTGTGACGTACACGATGTGCCTTTGGCTACTAACCTAGGCACAGCCCGCGCCTTACTCGCCGCCTGCTCGCAACTGCCAGGGTCGTGCGGATGCGCCTAGCTTGGCAAAGACAAGGGCATGTGATAAACTGTTGCCCGCGCCTTGACGTTTACTTCAGGATACTCATAGTATGGAGTAAAAGGTATACATGCTGTGAGAAGTAGATAGATTCTTACCAAGCGCTGGCAAGTCCGCGCTAGAGATAAAAGTGCAAAGGAGGTAGTTGAATGGCAACTAGCCAGACCAAAGCGAGAATTGTGCTTGCGCTGGGATTGCTCCTTGCCGTCACTCTACTGGTTGGGGACACGCTCGGGTTCTCGCCTGAGGTGCGTCAGGTCACCATTGCGGTCGATGGTCAGCAGGTTGCGCTTGCCGTACGTGCAACTACGGTGGAAGCAGCGTTAACGGAAGCCAAGGTTGTTCTTGGCGAGCACGACAGGGTGAGCCCTGAGCTAGCCAGCACAATTCAGGCCCAAATGGAGATAGTGGTTACGCGAGTGACCAAGAGCGAAATTGTCGAGCACGAACGCATCTATTTCCACGAGGTTCGGCGCGCGAACCACAACCTCGAGCGCGGTGTCACGCGCACGGTACAGCGCGGCAGAGAAGGCCGCAGGGCGGAGCATTACGAGGTAGTATATGAGGACGGGCAGCGAGTCTCTAAGACACTACTCCGCACAGAGGTCCTTGAGCCTAAGGTCGACAGAATCGTCGAGTACGGCACGATTGGCTCGCTATCGCGTGGAGGGAACACCTATCGCTTTACGCGTGTGTTCTACGTAACAGCCACTGCCTACACGGCGGGCCCAGAGAGCACAGGAAAGTCGCCCGGACACCCGGCCTTTGGCATTACCCGTAGTGGACTACCTGTGGAAGTGGGGCATATCGCGGTAGACCCAAACCTGATTCCACTTCTCAGCCATGTCTGGGTGGAGGGGTTGTGTGCTTTCTCCGCTCAGTTTAACGGCAGGTACTTTGCTACGGACACGGGGAGTGCCATACAGGGGAACCGCATCGACATATACTTTGAACGCGTGGAAGACGCACTGCGTTTTGGACGCCGACGCATGCGGGTGTATGTGCTGGCCAGATAATAAGATTAGGGCTGTCCCATCGCCAGATGGAGACAGCCCCTTTGTCTTAGGAGTGGCGCATAGCCCTTCGCTAACTCTTTTCGAGCGCGAGATTCAGGTCTTTAATCAACGCGTCTACATCAATGCCGTGTGCCATAGCTCCCTGCTCGATAGACTCGAAGCGAGCTGCCGCGCAGCCTAGACAACCGAGGCCGTACTTAAGAAACACCGGCACCAGCTGCGGCAACCTATCCACAACGTCTTGTATACCCATGTCGCGAGTTACTTTCATCCTTCACACCTCCAAACGTATCCTCAGTATACCACAAATCTGCACCGCCGAGTGAGCGTACCGGCAGGTGATGTGCTACACTGGTACACTGAGAGGTGAGGACGATGGTCATGGAGATAGAGAAGATTAAGGCCTTTCGAGAGAAAATAAGGGTTCCGGGAGACAAGTCAATTAGCCATCGCGCACTGCTAGTGGCAGCGCAAGCGCCCGGTCTTTCATGTCTCTTTGGCCTTTCGGATGCGGAAGATGTGGCGGCAACTAGGCAGTGTCTTCGCCAAATGGGCATAGCGATAGAGGAGGAGGCGGGAACAACCTGCGTCACGGGGAAAAGCCTGCCGCAATGGCGCGAGCCGGGGGCGGCGCTTAGCTGTGAGAATTCGGGGACGACCATGCGGCTCTTAGCGGGGCTTTTGGCGGGGAGCGCGATGCAGGCGACACTGGTTGGCGATGCTTCGCTATCTACCCGCCCCATGCAGAGAATCGTGGGCCCGCTTACACTTATGGGCGGGCAGATACAAGCTGTGACAGACAAAGGACGCCCGCCGCTTATGGTGACTGGCGGGAAGCTTAAGGGACGCGACCACCGCTTGCCCATCGCCAGTGCCCAAGTGAAGTCCGCTTTGCTTTTGGCTGGGCTTAGTGCTACGGGCGTAACGAGAATATGGGAAAAACACCCGACACGTGACCATACCGAGCGCATGCTGCGGGCTTTTGGATGTAACATTGACTTTAGCCCGGGCTATGCCGAGTTGCAGGGAGGACAAGCCTTAAGTCCATTTCACTTTGAGACGCCGGGGGATATCTCCGGTGCGGCGTTCTTCTTGGTTTTAGCTGCAGTTACGCCAGGAGCGGAGCTAGTCGTCGAGAATGTAGGGCTAAACCCCACCCGTACCGGCGTGCTTGACGTGCTGCAGGCCATGGGGGCGAGCTTAACCTGTACGGTGCACCGCACGGAGCCTGAGCCCGTTGGCAGCATCCACGTGTCTGGAGGCCATCTTAGGGGTTTCAATGTGGGGGGAGCAGATATTCCCCGTCTGATTGATGAATTGCCCATCTTGGCAGTAGCGGCAGCCCTTGCCACTGGTAGAACGGAGGTGCGCGACGCCGCTGAACTCAGGGTGAAAGAAAGCGACCGTATTACAGCTTTACTCACCGAGCTCAGGCAAATGGGGGCTAGGTGTCAGGAGTTGCCGGATGGCTTTATCCTTGAGGGGGGGCGTCTCAGTGGCGCTCTCGTTAACTCGCACGGCGACCATCGGCTGGCCATGTCTCTCGCTGTGGCAGGCTGCAGCGCAGAGGGAACCACGCTCTTGCGCGGGGCAGAGTGTGTCGCAGTGTCGTACAGAGGGTTCTTTACGACACTAGAGAGCCTAGTGAAAGCAGGGGAGGCCCACTATGCTTAGATTTCTTACCGCAGGAGAGTCACACGGCCCGGCGTTAACCTGCATTATCGAGGGGTTGCCCGCAGGGATACGGATAGACATGCGGGAGATTGACGCCGAGCTCGCCCGCCGACAGCGTGTGCCGGGACGCGGCGAACGCATGAAGATCGAGCAGGACACAGTTGCCATCCTTTCCGGGCTGCGGGGAGGCCTCACGCTTGGCAGCCCGCTAACCATGCAAATAGTTAATCGTGACCACGTAAATTGGGCGGAGACCATGCACCCTCACCTTCCCGCGAGCGGAGCGAAGGTGACGTGCCCGCGTCCGGGGCACGCCGACTACCCCGGCATGGTCAAGTATGGGTTTGACGACGCGCGGAATGTCTTAGAGCGGGCCAGCGCACGCGAAACAGCCATGCGCACGGCTATCGGGGCGGTGGCCCGCCAAGCGCTGCGACCCAAGGGCATTAGCATATACGGCCGTGTCGCTGAGCTCGGCCCGCTAAGGCTAGGGACAGAAGAATTTACGGAAGAAGTGTATAAGCGAGCACGCGATCATCAACTATCGGAAGACGCGCACAAGGCCCGTGCGGCCGAAGAACTGCTAGCTGCCTGCAGGGCAGAGGGCGTCAGTGTGGGTGGGGTAATTGAGGTGGCGGCATTTCATTTGCCCATTGGGCTAGGCTCCTACGTGCACGCCGACAAGCGCCTCGACGGGCTGATTGCCGGGGCGCTAATGTCTATTCCCGCAGTTAGGGGCATAGAAATCGGGGAAGCTTTTTCGCAGGCGCGCCATGCCCCCGGCGCACCCGGCGACAGCTTGCGGTATGATGTAGAAAAGGGGATTCACTATGTCGGGAATACCAACGCAGGCCTAGCGGGCGGGATGTCTACCGGGCAGCCCCTGCGGGTGCGTTGCGCCGTCAAACCCATACCTACACTTGCGCCAAGCAGGACGGTAGACCTAGCTACGCTCAGTGAGGCTGCTCCGGTGCGCGAGCGAAGTGACGTGACAGCCGTATTTGCCGCAGTGGTGGTGGCGGAAGCCGTGTTAGCATGGGTTCTGCTTTGTGCCTTAGTGGAAAGCTAGGCCAAGTGACCCTAGTACCCCGCCCGTTTGTCCACGGTGTTGAGGAGCGGCCTGCCAAGACACAGCCGGCGCAGGTTTTCGAGGAAGATCTCGAGCGCGCGTTCGCGGTAATTCGGCAGCGACCCGGCGCAATGGGGGGTGATTAGGACGTTTGGCATCGACCACAGCGGATTTTCCTTGGGCAGAGGCTCCTCGGCGAACACATCTAACCCTGCGCCGGCGAGACGACCGCTGTGTAAGAGCTCTATCAGCGCAACTTCATCTACTATTTTGCCGCGTGCAATGTTGTAGAAATAAGCCCCGGCGGGGAGCAGCGCGAGGCGCTCCCGGGTCACAACCAAATCGGTAGAGGGCGTTAGCGGCAGAGCAACCACGAGATGCTTAACGAGCGGCAAGACGCGATCTAGTTCGCATTCGGGAAGCACCTCGTCGGCATAGGGCGAGGGAGCGGGATGCCTGCGTATGCCGATGACTTTCATTCCCATGGCCCTAGCTCTTCTCCCTAACGCTTGTCCGATAGCCCCGAATCCGAGAATGCCTATCGTCTGGCCATACAGGAGCTCAGGCTCACAGGGACGCCATTCGCGCTCGCGCTGGTTTAACACATGTGCGGGAAACTTTCGCACCAAGCACAGCATGAGTCCTAACACATGCTCGCCAATCGTTTCTTGATGCATGCCGCTAGTGGTACAGAGCAGAGCTTCACTTGCCCTAAGCTCCGGGGAGAGCATATGATCAACACCCGCGCTTAGTACTTGAATCAGTCTCAGTTTCTTGCCAAGGGGAATTTGCGATGGCCGTAGTGCTCCCCATACAATGTCTGCTTCCGGCAGATGGCGCAAAAACTCTTCGCCTTCAGCCGCAATAACCTGTGCCTCCGGATAGGCAGCGCTAATTTGAAGGCACTCGTCGCCGCTGAGCGTGCCGCGGACGAGAATGGTGACCACATTCATTCCTCCTGTACACAAAGAGATTACGCAGAACTTTCGTGTTAGACAGGCGTTTCTCCTGCCGGATTATTGCCCGGGAAAAGTGAAGCAGAAGGGAAGCAGAAGGGACGGAGCCTTTTGCTTCATCTCTCATCGGAGTCTGCCAAAGTGTTAAACCTTTTCAGTGCACAACTTGTTTGGAGGTGTCTATGTATGAAGTTAACGGTGCTCGGGTGTCATTCCCCCTATCCGCCAGTAGACGGAGCTGGCCCGGGGTATTTGCTGACGCATGCGGGGGCCAATGTGCTGCTAGACTGCGGCAGCGGTGTAGTTTCTAAGCTTGGTCAATATCTCGACCCCAAGGGCGGCAAGTTAGCGGCAGTGGTACTGAGCCACCTTCACGCCGACCACTTCTGCGATCTCCTAGTTTTGCGCTACGCACATATGTTGGCTATGCAGGGCACCAAGGTGTCGCCGCTCGCGGTCTATTGCCCTGAGGAGCCGGAAGCAGAACGGGCGGTTCTTCCCTTCCGCCAAATTTTGGCCCTGCAAACGATAGACGAGCGTTCGCATTTTTCGCTCGCAGACATGACTTTTTCCTTCTATCGAACCAAACACATCTATCCCTGCTATGCCGTGCGCGTCGAAGCGGAGGGCAGCAGTTTGGTCTATACAGGCGACACAGCCTGGGACGAAGGTCTTGTCGAGTTTGCCGCGCTAGCGGATGTACTTTTGGTAGAGGCGTGCTTCACCGAGCAAAACAAAGGCGAGAATCCCGCCCAGCACATGAGTGCGCGGGAATGCGGGGTTTTGGCTGAGCAAGCGATGGTCGGCAAGCTAATCCTTACTCATCTACCACCCATAGGAGATGGCGCCGAGCTGTTGGCGGAGGCCCGGGCCACATTTTCTGGCGAAACAATCTTGGCCTTTTCCGGCCTCTGTTTTGAGCTCTAGCCCGCAGCTTGTCGCTAGCGGTTGCGAAACCAATCCCAAGGGAAGAGCCAACGTCGTAAATATACGGAGTCCGGCAATTGCGGCTAACGCACTGCCGTTTGGCATATGCTGTTCTAGGGAACTCCTGATGTGGCTCCTAAGCAGTTCCCCGCTTATTGCGGCGCGCGGTTCCCGAGACAGCGCGATCTCCATTGCCTTGGCTTGGGTCGCTTCCTGGTCGCTAATGTACCCTTCCGTTGCCATGCGGTCTAGTACCCACGCCTGCCGCGCTTGCGCGCGCTCCCAGTTAGCCCGTGGCGAGTACCATTCGGGGCCCCGGATAAGTCCTGCCAGCATGGTCGCCTCAGGCAGACTCAAGTCGCGCGCCCGCTTATTGAAGTAGTGTCTACTTGCGGCTTCGACGCCGTAAGTGCCATGTCCCATATAGATTTCGTTAATGTACATCCAGAATTTCTTTCTTCGTGTAGTGACGCTCCAGTAGCAGCGCTAAATACGCCTCCCTGAGCTTGCGGCGCAAGGTGCGCTCCATGGGCAGGTCATAGAGATTGCGCGCCAGTTGTTGTGTAATGGTGCTTGCTCCCTCGACAAAGCGCCGCCTACGCAGCGCCTCCAATAAGGCCCTTCCAATGCCGATGGGGTCTAGGCCAAAATGCCGAAAGAAACGCGCATCTTCAGTAGCAATCATTGCTTGCAGCAAATGCTCCGGCGCATCGGCTATGCTAATGACTTCGCGATTCTCTACAAAAATACGCGTGAGCAGTGTTCCGTCGCGCGCAAAGACCAGGCTAGCTTCTCTCTGTACAAAGGGAGGCAAAGCCAAGAAGGTATTTAACCCAAGAAACAGAATAGTTATAAGTGCAAGGGAAGCAAGGATTGCCGACTGCGCCTGTAGTCTGCGGGGCATGTGCATCACCAAGCGGAGGATGCCCAGAAGGGAGACTTACATCTGTGACAGAGCTCTTAGATCGTTTGCGCAGGGGGGACAAAGCTGCCTTTGAGGAAATGGTCAATAAGTATTGGGGGCAAGCGAGGCAGCGGGCCATCACGCTCACTCGATCATGGCAAGATGCTGAGGACCTCGTGCAGGAGTCATTCGCGCGCGCATGGGCAAGGGTGGGTGAGTTTCGAGGCGAATCGTCATTTAGCACATGGCTGCTGCGGATTATGGAGAATCACCACGTTGACCTGCTGCGCAAAAAGAAGCGCGCACCCTCCGTCTCGCTTCAGACGTTGGACCTGCGCGAATTGTTGAATTTGCGTCCCCCGGCCTGGCTAGATGTCGCCATGCTTGAGAAAAAATGGGAAATAGAGGACATGCGCAAGTGCATCGACGATGCCTTCAACCGTCTGCCAGCGGCCTATAAGAAGCTCATCGTGCAAAAAGACCTGCAGCGATTGTCTTATGAAGAAATGGCACAGCATATGGCCTGCTCAGTAGAGGCAATCCGCTGCAAGCTCTACCGTGCGCGCAAGCAGATGCGAGTGGAACTTGCGCGGTTGCTTGGTCAATACGGCGTAGTAATGTAGGTTCTGATGCGACTCACACCCGCCTCGATATTTTCCATGGAGGTCGCATAGGAGAGGCGAATGTAATTGCGCGCCCCAAAGCCAGAACCCGGAACTACCGCCACATGTGCTTTATCCAGCATTACCCCAGCAAGCCTAACGTCATCAAGGATTACTTCGCCCCCATAGGGAACGCCTAGGAGCTGGGATATGTTAGCTAGGACGTAGAACGCCCCTTGCGGCATACGGCAGGACACGCCCGGCAGTTGATTAAGGAGTTCCACCATGCGGAGGCGGCGACGGGCAAATTCCTGCAACATTGCCCCAATCGCCTCCTGCGAACCGCATAGCGCCTCAACGCTCGCTGTTTGCGCGATGGAGTTTGGGTTAGATGTAGCGTGGCTTTGCAGGCTCCCCATAGCCGCCGCTAACGCCGAATTGCTGGCGGTGTACCCAATCCGCCAACCCGTCATGGCGTAGGCCTTGGACATGCCGTTAACAACAACGGTCAGTTCCTTAATGTCAGGGCCGAATGAGGCCATGCTTACGTGTTTTACCCCGTCGTAAATAAGCTTCTCGTAGATCTCATCGGAAATAACGTAGACTTGGTGCTGCACACAGATATCCGCAATAATCTTTAGTTCGCTTGCCGAATATACCATGCCGGTGGGATTGCTCGGGGAGTTAAGAATCAGCGCCTTAGTGCGCGTCGTAATTGCAGCAACAAGCTCCTCCGGACGCACCTTAAAATCTTCTTCTTCGCGGGTGTCGAGGATTTTTGGCACTCCGCTAGCCATCTTGACCATCTCAGGGTAGCTCACCCAATAGGGCGCGGGCACAATCACTTCGTCGCCAGGGTCGCAGAGGGCCAGGAGAGCATTATAGATGCTGTGCTTCGCGCCGTTAGACACCACTATCTGTGCAGGGTTGTAGGACAACTGGTTTTCGCTGCCGAGCTTCTGGCAAATGGCTTGACGGAGTTTCTCCGTGCCGCTTGAGGGCGTATAGCGGGTGTGACCGGCCTCTATAGCTGCGATACCGGCAGCGGCAATATGGGCAGGGGTATCAAAATCTGGCTCCCCCACGCCAAAATTAACGACCTTAATGCCTTGAGCCGCCATTTGTTTGGCCTTGGCGTCGATGCTGAACGTGACGGAAGGAGTAATGTTAAGCACGCGTTCGGCGAGCTTCTTCATGAATAGGCCCCCTTAACTGTGTTTTGTATATTGTATTCTTCGTCCACCGCAAGTTCCCTGCTGCTCGGCGACGCATTCGCGTCTATTGCGCGAGTCAGATAATTGTGCTAGACTGATGCAAACGCAGCGCAGAAGCAAGTAGTTCAGGCGTTTGAAAAGAGAGCTAGCGGTTGGTGTGAGCTAGTACAAGCGCTTTAACGAAGTCCACTTCGAAGGCGGCACGCGATGAGCGTAGACGGTGACGCCGTTACAGTTCCTAGAGGCCGCAAGGCAAACCAGGGTGGTACCGCGAGACAACTCGCCCCTAAATTTGGGGCGAGTTTTTGTTTTCGTGATTGGTCGCTGGTCGCTGGTCGCTCGGGGAACTGAGCCTGCCGGAGCACGTGGGCACGGCATGCCGTGCCCGCAGAACAAAGCGCCAAGACTCATAGCCCCCATGGATCAAAGTTCAAAGCACACATCTAATTAGGGAGGGAACAAAATGTTAGACATCAAACTCATCCGCAACAATATGGACAAGGTAGCGGCTGGCGTCGCCGCTAAAGGTGAGGCAGCAGGATTAGCTGAGTTCCAAGCACTTGACGAGGCCCGGCGACAAAAAATCACGGCGGTGGAGCAGTTAAAGGCGCAGCGCAATAGCGTCACGCAAGAAATCGCTCGGCGGCGGCAAAAGGGTGAGGACACGGCGGCGCTGCAAGAGGAAATGAAGGCAGCGGGCCAAAAAGTAAAGGATCTCGACGCCGAGGTGAGCGAGATCGAGCTTGAGCTCGAGGCGCTGCTACTGCGCATTCCCAACTTGCCGGACAGCGATGTCCCCCTTGGCGCGGACGACACCGAGAACGTCGAAATAAAGCGCGTTGGGGAGCCGCGGCAGTTTAGTTTCCCTCCCAAGGCACATTGGGACATCGGCGTCGAGCTTAACATCCTCGATTTTGAACGGGCGGGGAAAATAGCCGGGAGTCGATTTGCCCTGTATCGCGGGCTTGGCGCTAGGTTAGAACGGACGCTGATCAATTTTATGCTCGATCTACACACGCACGCGCATGGATACACCGAGGTCTTCCCGCCGCTCGTAGTAAGCTACGCCTGTATGCAAGGCACAGGGCAATTCCCAAAGTTCACGGACGACGCCTTTAAGCTTGCCGACAAAGACCTGTATCTCAACCCCACTGCCGAAGTCCCCGTCACGAACATGCACCGCGACGAGATTATCGACGGCCATCTCTTGCCGCTCTACTACACTGCCTACTGCCCATCCTTTCGCGCCGAGGCCGGGGCAGCGGGGCGCGACACGCGGGGCCTTATCCGCATGCATCAGTTTAACAAAGTGGAGCTCGTAAAGTTCGTGTCGCCGGAGACTTCGGAGGGTGAGCTCTTGTCCTTGCTGCGTGACGCCTGCCGCGTGCTAGACTTGCTTGAGATTCCCTATCGCATCGTCCAGATGTGCACAGGTGACCTTGGCTTCGCTGCCGCCAAAAAATACGACATTGAGCTGTGGCTGCCAAGCTATAACAGGTACATGGAGATTTCGTCATGCTCGAATTTCCGCGATTTCCAGGCGCGGCGGGCAAGTATCAAGTACAGACCGACTGCAGGCGCAAAGGCAGAATACGTCCATACGCTGAATGGCTCGGGACTTGCCGTTGACCGCCTTGTTGCTGCGGTGCTGGAAAACTATCAAGCCGAAGACGGCTCAGTGACCGTGCCTGCAGTTCTTAGGTCGTACATGCAAATTGAGCGCATGGCAAAGTAGCAAAAAAATGCAAATTGACTGCGACAAACATCGCTGATATACTGATTTGTGCTGCGGAGAGATGGCCGAGCGGTTGATGGCGCTAGTCTTGAAAACTAGTGATCCTGCAAGGGACCGGGGGTTCGAATCCCTCTCTCTCCGCCACCGCATTGCGTACGGCGCACGGCTTACAGCGGACAGCCCAGTGCCCTCATGCCTAATGCCTCGGTCCTAATACCTAGTCTTTGTTTTTTGATTTTTGTTTCATCCCAGCCGATAGCTGATAGCCACCCGGCTCACTTGTACGGTTTAAGTCAATATGCTATATTATTGTGGCGCGGAGAGGTGGCCGAGTAGGTCGAAGGCGATCGCCTGCTAAGCGATTATACGAGCTTTAAACTTGTATCGCGGGTTCGAATCCCGCCCTCTCCGCCATATGCGCCCGTAGCTCAGCTGGATAGAGTAACGGACTACGAATCCGGTGGTCGCAAGTTCGAATCTTGCCGGGCGCGCCATTTTTTGCATCCGTAGCTCAGGGGATAGAGCAGCGGTTTCCTAAACCGCGTGTCGGGGGTTCGAGTCCCTCCGGGTGCACCACTGAGAGTTGTGCGAGCTGTGAGCTGCGAGCTGCGAGCTGTGGGGGGCTATCCGCTTTCCGCTCTCCGCTGTCGGCCTTGCCGTATACCTTACTGCTGAGCACGGAGCACGCCTTGTGCCCTTCCAGCGACGAGCGACCAGCGATCGACGCTAAGAGAGGAATCTGGCCCATGGAACATGAATATTTCATGAGCGAAGCAATCCGCGAGGCCAAAATCGCCGCTAGCCTAGGTGAAACCCCCGTGGGCGCGGTGATTGTGCGCGCGGGGCAAGTAGTCGGTCGAGGGCATAATTTGCGGGAAACAGCGAAAGACCCCACGGCTCACGCCGAAATGATTGCCATTCGCCAAGCAAGCCAAGTCTTAGGGGGCTGGAGACTCCTTGAGTGTACTCTCTACGTAACCCTAGAGCCGTGCATTATGTGCGCCGGGGCCATGGTGCTAGCGCGACTGCCGCGAGTAGTGTTTGGGGCGTTTGACCCGAAAGCTGGAGCCGCAGGCTCGGTCATGGACGTGCTTACGGCAAACGAATTTAACCATTCCGTGGAAACCATTGGCAGCGTCTTAAGCCGCGAGTGCTCCGCCTTGCTGAAAGAGTTTTTCCTCGAGCTTCGTAAGAGTAAATAAGAAAACACACAAAGCGGAGAGATGGCTGAGTGGTTTAAGGCATCCGCCTCGAAAGCGGAAGAACGGTTACCCGTTCCGTGAGTTCAAATCTCACTCTCTCCGCCATTTTTCAGCTATCAGCTATCAGCTCACAGCTCACAGCGGAAGGCGGATAGCGGATAGCCTCCTCGCAGTTCCCGACTCATGATTCACGAGCCCCATAGCTGACAGCCGAGTGCTGAGTGCTGAAAGCTACACATACACTAAATACCCACACGGAGAGATGGCTGAGCTGGTCTAAGGCGCACGACTGGAAATCGTGTTCGGGCTTATACCCCGACGAGGGTTCGAATCCCTCTCTCTCCGCCATAAAACGAAAACAGAGAAGCTCTGGGAGACACTCTCCTAGAGCTCTTGCTTTTCCTAGCTTTGCAGCTGGTTCACCCAAGTCGCGAAGCAAAAGGCTCCGTCCCTTTTTAAAGGCTCCGTCCCTTTTGCTTCCTTTTGCTTTAGGTTGCCTCGGCAGTTCCGTTTGTGACAAGAAAGTGATAGAATATCTCGTAGACAGAAGCATTTCTTCGGCACAAGCGGTGGAGAGAGGACTTAGTTGATGTTAGATTTTAGGCCCCTGACGCTTGCGGACAGAAGTTGGGTGTCCCCAATTTTGTCGCAGAGCGGTTTTATGGGGAGCGAAACGGCCTTTGGCACACTTTATATCTGGCAAGAGGCCTACGAGAAGAAAATTGCCTGGCACGACGAGATGCTGTTTGGGTGTTTTGGCAAGAGTGCCTGTACTTATTTTTTCCCCTACGCAAAGGACCTCAAGCGAGCTTTGGCGGCTTTGCTTGAAGACTGTAACAGCGCAGGCAAGCGTTTTCGCATGTGGGGCGTGACCGAGGAGCAGGCTAAGTTGATGGAAGATGCCTGGCCGGACACCTTCCACTTTCGTTTTCTGCGTGCTAATGCCGATTATATCTATCGGTCGGAAGACCTTATTCACCTTGCCGGTAGGAAATACCACCGCAAGCGCAACCAGCTCACACGATTTCGGCGAGAGCACTCATTTACCTACGAAGACATTACCCCCGCCAATATCGCGGAATGCGAGAAGATTGAGCGGGAGTGGTGGTTGGCTTCGGCTAATCCGGCTATCGGGGGCTTGGAACGGGAAAACTTCGCTCTTAAGCGCTCGTTGGAGAGTTTTTCTGCCTTGGACTTTAAGGGCGGGCTGATCAGGATTGCAGGCAAGCCGGTAGCTTTCACTCTCGGGGAAGAGATTAACTCGCGCGCCTTTGTGGTGCACTTTGAGAAGGCGCTCGCAGGTTACGAGGGCCTGTATGCCGCCATTAACCAGATTTTTGCGGAGCGTCGTCTCGCAAGCTTCGAATATATTAACCGCGAAGAGGATATGGGCATAGAAGGGCTACGCAAGGCTAAGCTGTCTTACTATCCAGCGCAAATCCTAGAAAAGGCAGTCGTCACACTAAAGGGGGCGGTGCCGGGTGACTAGCTCCATCGGATACGCGGAGTGGTCTTCGCGCCAAGAGATAACAGATCTTTGGCTAAGCTGTTTCGCCGAAAGGAAAGCAGCAGTAGACCTTTTTTTCACGCACAGCTTTCATCCCAAAAACACGCTTGTCCTCCGAATCGATGGCCTCATCACGGCTATGCTCCATATGCTGCCGGGTGAAATCCTAACCGAGACTGGCCCGGTGCCAGCCCATTACATTTATGCGGCCGCCACAGCTCCTGCCTTCCGTGGACAGGGGCTAATGGGGCAGCTGATGGTGCGGGCAGAGCAAGAGGGTGCGGCACGCGGCGACCACTACGCCTTTTTGCTCCCGGCTGACACGGGGCTATATGGCTTTTACGGCAAACACGGGTTCACTAGGTTCTTTAAGACTGCATTCTGCGAAGTCTTGCGGCACGAGCTAGAGAGCATGGTTACAGCTTGCGGCACACACGCCCATAACGTAGCTTCGTTGCCGCAGTTACTTAAAGCTACACGCGACACTTACGTGGCATCAAGCCCCGGCAGCGCCATATGGAGCGAGCAAGCCATCGACTACGCGGTAAGGTATACGGCGTTCTACGGCGGGCGCTTGGTGACTGTTCAGACTGATGGGCGCTTAGGCTACGCGCTTTGTTCGGCTACCTATGCCGGGCAGTGTGAAGTACTGGAGTTTGCCGCCTCTCCCCGCGACGAAGAGCATCTATGTGCCGCGATTCTACAGGCGGTTCCCGCAGAGAATTACCGCTTCCGTTTGTCCAAAGACCGCGCGCTCCTTGGCCGTAGCGTCCGCAGTACAGACTTTGGCATGGTCAAGCCGCTGACTCCTGCGGCCGCGCGAAGTTCCCTGCTCCAACAGGCGTCCGCCCCATATCTAGGGCTAACCCTCGACTAAATCAACAGCCCCACCAACAACGGGTGGGGCCACAGGTTCGAGCCCTGTTGCTCCCACCATAAGAACTAGGAATACCAAGGACTTTGCGTCCTTGGTATTTTGCACTTCTGCCTAAATTCTCGGAAGTTCTAACAAAGTTCTAACACGAGGTTTTGTTTTTGTCTGGGAGCACAG
>QLUS01000024.1 GCA_018725535.1 Bacillota bacterium | reverse complement strand
AGATGTGTATAAGAGACAGGTCCCGGCTGAGACCGTTGAGCAGAAGCAGGCGCGTGAAGAACTCGAAGCATCGATCGCGCCTTACGAGATGTCGGCGGAGGAGAAGAGTGCGTTCGAGAAGTTCAAGATGGACTTCCCCGGCGAGGCACAAGCGGTCGAGGCGCGGTTGAAGGCGGTGGATCGGGACATCAATGCGCGGGTGTACAAGGCCGTGCAGGCCGTGCTTCAGCACATCGATGCTCGCGTCGCGCCGATCGAAGTTTCAACGTCAGTGAGTGGGCAGCGAGAGCATTTCGCCGCGATTCGCGCCGCACACGCGGATTATGATACGGTGGTAGAGAAGATCCCCGAGTGGATCAAGACTCAACCTGCGCTCCTGCGCCCCGCGCTGCAAGCGGTCTATGATGGAGGAGATACCAAGTCGGTGATTGAGTTGACGGCGCTGTATAAAGCTGCGCAGACGCCGACACCCGCAGCAGTAGTGCCGGCGGTCCCGGCCGTACCAGCGAAACCTGCTGGAGCGGATGATCTTGCTCCCGTCTCTACCCGCCGCGCGACTCCGGCGCCTATCGGCGCAAGGGATGCGAACGACTTCGACGGCGCGTTCGAAGAAGCGGCTGCGCTTGCAGCGAAAGGCCTTTAGACTTGCGGGGAATAAAAAAAGGTGTTATTGTGTAATTTACCCGCATAAAAATATGCGGTCTTAAAGGGACACTACGCCATGGCTATCAACCGGATATTTCTCCGCAGCGCGCAAATAAGCAATACTGAAAAGAGTGTGTTCGATCGCCTTTTTGACCTGCTTGACGGCGGGCCGAGCGTGATTGGCGGCGTGACCGCAAACGCGGCTCAGTTGAATTTTAACACGGGCGCGGTTGCCGGCACGTCGGTTGCATCGAGGACTCTGGTTCTCGGCGCGGACAGGAACACGGATGTTCTCGCGCTCCCTGTGGGCGGTCTGAGGATAGGAGCTGGCGCCGGTGTAGTGACTACGGGCAGTGCGGCTGAGTTTAATAGCTTGACTGCGCAACCTGCCTCCCTAACGACAGTTTCCACGACCCCTGCGGTCGGCTCTTGTGCCGTGCAGTTGTCATTGAGGGACTCGGCCGCTGCGGTCCTTGGCGCCGCTGTCTCTGGTATCGGGTATATGTCCAACTCGACAGGTCTTGCGATCGCGGGCGTGACAAGCATTGCGGTTTTGACCAACGGGGCGATCACACAAATGGTCGCCGGCCAAGTATTTAACTTTATCACTACAACGACCGGGCTTCTTGGCGCGACAGTGACGGCGGGTGCCGGGACGTATTTCATCACGATGAGCCTGCCTAATGGTAGACTGGTCACTTCAAGCGGGATCGTGGTGAATTAATGAACAAGTGCTAGCCCTTCTATGCCAGCAGGTGTTTACGAGATACTAAACACCCTCGATGGGAAGCGCTACATCGGGTCTACGGTCAATCTAGGCAAGCGCTGGCTTGATCACCGTAAGTGCTTGAGGGGGGGCGCGCACGGAAATGCACGCCTTCAGCGCGCCTGGAATAAGCACGGTGAGTCAGCTTTCAAGTTTCTGCCGATCCTGACTTGTGCGCCGACCAAACTGATGCTGATGTTCTATGAGCAGCAACTACTTGATAAAGCAGCTCCCGAGTATAACATCCTACCGAACGCATGGACGGTGCTCGGATCAAAGCACAGTGCTGAGGCTAAGAAGCGCATGTCGGCCGCGCATATTGGGAAGCCAGTGACCCCGCGGACACCAGAACAAAATAAAGCCATTTCTATACGTATGATGGGGCACTCGGGAGCGGTGTTCACACATACACCAGAAGCCCGATTAAAAATGCGCGTGGCCAGGCTCGGAAAGAAGCTAGGACCGCTGACAGCAGAGCATAAAGCGAATCTCTCAGCGGCGCTGCGCGGTAAAAAACGCGGGCCACAGACAGCAGAGCACAGGGCTAAAAATGCAGCGGGTCACTTAGGGAAGAAACTGGGGCGCCCTGCGGCTAATCGCGGGGTTCCGTGGTCTTCGGCTCGCCGCGCGGCGCAAGTAAAAAAGACCCCCGAGTTTACAAACCCTGCTTTTTTGTGCGATACTAATGAAATGCCTGTCGATTCCAAAGTTGAGTCGAAGCAAGTAGACAACCGAAATTCAACTTAAAAAGGTATCGATATGTCTGTGAATATTCAGGTATACGGTGATATTTCCCCGCGTACCGCAGCCTACGCCGTCGCACCGTTGCTGAAACGCCATAACGCCGAGATGGTGTTTGAGAAGTTCGGGCAGACTTTCCCGCTTCCTACGAAGTCCTCGGTAGTCGCCAGGTTTCGCCGATTCGAGGCTCTCCCGCTCGCTATGACTGCGTTGGTCGAGGGTGTGACGCCGACTGGTTCCAAGCCCACGATCACGGACTACACGGCTACACTGGCCGAGCACGGAGACTACATCCCGTACAGCGGCTTCATGCTCGATACGCACGAAGACCCGATTTTGAAAGAGTACGGGAGCCTCTGCGTGCAGCAAGCCACCGAGACTGTCGAGATGCTACGCTACAACGTGTTGAGGGCCGGCACGAATGTCGTGTTCTCGAACGGCACCACTCGCAGTGCTGTCAACACGCCAATCTCACTTGCGATGCAGCGTACTGCCACAGCGGCGCTGCACCGCCAGCGGGCGCACTACATCACGGAGATCGTGTCGAGCGACGCACGTTTCCGCACGGAGCCGATCGAGGCGGCGTTCATCGGTGTAGTCCACCCAGACGTAAGCAACGACATTCGCAACATGCCTGGTTTCATCTCGCCCAAGCAGTACGGGACTACATCCCCGTGGTCGAACGAGATCGGGACGGTTGAGGACGTGCGCTACCTGCGCAGTATCTTGGTAGTGCCGTTCCCCGGGCGGAGCGGTGTGACCGGCGGTCCCAGGGGCGCGATGCGTGCCGTCGCGGGCGACGGGATCGCGGCGGACGTGTACTCCGTGCTCTTTCTTTCCAAGGATGCGTACGGCATGGTGCCCCTGAAAGGCACAAATGCGCTCTCGCTGATTGCTCACAACCCCGGCAGTTCGGGTACGGCGGATCCGTTGAATCAACGTGGCACGCTTGGTTGGAAGACAGCAACCACGAGTGTCATTTTGAACGACGCCTGGCTCGTGCGTGGCGAAGTTGCGGTGACTGCGTAACCAACCTAATGCGGGGGGCTCCGGCCCCCTGCGTTGACATTTTCAAGGAGTAATACTCATGGCTATCACAGTCAACGTTCGTAAGCCCGCAGGGCCGGTTTTCAACTACGCTTCCGGCGCTCTTTCTGCCGCTAGTGTGTCAGCGAACTTCCCCACTTCGGGGGTTGCTGGCACGCCGCTCATCCTGAATCTCGGGTTTGAGCCGAGATACTTCAAGATACAGAACACGACCAGCCGTGTTTCTCACGAATGGTTCGAGGGCATGGCCGCCGGGTTCTACTTGCTGGAAACCGCGGCTGGTACCAAAACCTACGTGAACACGAACGCCTCCATTGTCGTGTTCGGTAGCACGGTTTCTCTGTCCACCAACATCAATACGGCGCTGGTTGATAACGAATTGTCGGTTTGGGAAGCGCGGGGGTAGCTGGTGCGTACTGAGACGTACCGGGTATCTATCGAGGTTCTTGAGAATGCCTTTGTTGTCGAGGTACCCGATATCGAGGCCCGCGAGGCTAAGATAGCTGCGGCGAAGAAAGAGTCCAAGGGAAAGGGTGGAGATTCTCCATCTTATGTCCCTTACTTGGGCGACTGCACGAAAAAGCTCGCAGCGAAGTCGCTGAAAGAAGTGCTCTTGCTCGTGAAGGGGGCGCTCGAAAAAATCCCGGAGGTCGAGTATGCGTCGGCCTTCGAGGATGCAGGTTCCAAGTAGACAAGGAGACAGCACATGCAAGATGAGAACGCTAGGTTTGGTCTGCCGCAGGATGAAGTGATTGAGACGCCTGACCAGCGTACCGCGCGACTGCGTGCCAAGGCGGTCGCAATTGCCGCAAAAGAGACCGAGGAGGCCGATCTGGTCGCGTTTGTAGCGGAAGAGAAGGCACGGCTTTCAGGGGCGGAGCTCCCCTCCGACACTTCGGCGTTTGCGCCGGTATACGACCATGTGGAGATTTACCGCGGGCAGACGAAGAACGACCTTTCTTATGTGCCGCTCAGTATTGGCGGGTTCATGATCAAGGTGCCGCGCGGCGAGAAGGTTATTCTACCGCACGAGTTCACCGAGGTCTTGGATCACGCGGTCGAAGAGATCACGGTGCAGTCACAGGGCGGCCTCATTACCCGCCCGGCGCACCGCTTCCCGTTCTCGGTTCTGGGCCAAGCGACGCCGGAGGAATACAAGGCTTTTCAACAGGAACAACGAGCGAAGGCGGCAATGCAGATAGCGGCAGCAGCGTAGTCGCCTTTGACGGCCACAAGCCGTCTGTGCTTCCTCGGCGGTGGCTACACAAGGGCCATCGCCGTGTTATTTGATAGGCAGCGAACATGACCCTCGGAGAGCTATTAGAATACATGGGCGGGTACTTGGACGACCGCGGGTCTTCGTTAGTGTCAGGAGACCCCGACATGTTGTGGTCAGACGCCCTGCTTGTGCGCTATCTGAACAAAGCCGCGAGCATACTGGCCCGCCGGGCGTGGTGCATCATTGAGTATGGTGTTGCTCCTGCGGGCGTTATCACTCTGACTACGAGAAAGGTTTTGTACCCTCTCCACCCGAGCGTGTTGCGCGTGTTCGACGCAACACCCACGACGCAGACCGGCATGCTTGGGCGCACGGATGATGCCCGGCTACGAGACCCTTACCCTCGCGGTGCTGATGCGTTCGATATCGGTGTTGCTGTGTCTCTTGCCGGCGGGACTGGTCTTGTCGCCCCCGGGCCACCTATCGCTTTCGCGAGCGATGCGGGCACGCGGAATCTCCGGGTATACCCTGCGCCTGCTGCTGCACAGAACGGCGTGCGGGTGCTGTTGAAGATTGCCCGCCTGCCGATCCTTGAACTGACTCTGGACAACATGGAGGGCGAGCCCGAGACTCCGCGTGATTACGACTTGGATCTTTGCACTTACGCAGCGGGCCGCGCGCTCACCATGCCCAACGTGGACAGTGCTAATAAGGCTGACGGGCGGGCTCTGCTCAAAGAATTTGGTGAGGTCTGCCAGGAAGCTCGTCGGGACCGTCAGCGCGCGGAGATGTCGCCCGGCCGCTGGGAGTTCTCCAGCACAACTGCGGTGCTCCGCTGATGGCCGCCAACCCCGAGGAAGGGCTGTTTGAGTTTCGAGGGTTCAAGGGCTTGCGGAACACGACCCCTTCGCGCAGCTTCGCGCCCGGCGACCTTGAAGTCGCGTTGAACGTTGATGTGGACGACGAAGAAAACATTCGGAGGCGAAATGGGTACTCACCCCCCGTTGTAGGTGGCGCTTGCCATTCGCTGTTTTCAAATAGCGAAGAGTGTTTCGTTGTCGTTGGTGGTGTGCTGTCTCAAGTGCTTCCCAACTATACGACTTTTGCTCTTCGTTCCGGGCTCGCCACAGGGCGTCCTTTGGCGTATGTGAGTGTTGACGACCGGACGTTCTACTCAAACGGGCTTGTGACTGGCATCGTTTCCGGGGGGATGAATCGTTCGTGGGGCATAACTCCGCCCGGTTTGCCCGCGGCTTCCGTTGTTGGCGGTAGTCTTAGACCGGGGCGTTATCAGTTCGTTCAAACTTATTTACGGGGAGACGGGCAGGAGTCGGGGGCGAGACCGGCAGGACTGATTGAACTTTCTTCATTCGGTGGTGTCTCGTTCACAGCGCTCCCGGTGTCCGCTGACCCCACGGTGAATCGGAAAGCTTTGTACCTCTCAGGCGTTGATGGCGAGCAGTTGTACCGCGTCGCTGTCTTGTCGAACACCACGACGGCGGTGACTGTTGCAGACGATCGCCGCGCAACCGTGGTTCTCTCCACTCAGTTCCTTACCCCGCCCCCACCCGGCGAACACCTTGGGTACTACGCAGGCCGCGTGTTCTCCGGGATGGGTAATCGCCTGCGGTGGAGTGAGCCTTACTCGCTTGAATTATTTGACCTCCGCAAAGGGCTTTCCGTTGTGGGTCGTATCACTATGGTCGCGCCTATGTCTGACGGTGTATGGCTTGGAACAGATGAGCAGATTATCTGGCTTTCTGGGGACGAGCCTGAGAAGTTTTCTTTTGAAGTCAAAGCTACTTACGGCGTGATTCCCGGCTCGCTCGCCTACGGGGATAGTGAGCTGCTCGGTGCTGAAAATGCGATGGTTGTTGCCTTCTTCGCGACGACGCAGGGCCTGTGCGTCGGCGGGAACGGCGGTATAATGATAAACAAGACGCAGGAACGCTTTCAGTATCCTGCGCGCCCCCGTGGCGCGGGTGTTGTTCGCCGGCAACGCGGGACAGGGCAGTTCGTAACGGTTTTGCAGGGCTAACATATCTTATAAGGAGCACTATCATGCCACTTCGTTTCTCTCCGGCACTCCAGAACTTCATCGCAGCCAGCGGCTCTTGGAAAGACTTCTTTGATGAAGGGTCGATTGAGATTTATTCTGGCACTCAACCGGCCACGCCGGACCTTGCTGTAACAGGTACGCTGCTTGTTACACTGACTTCTGGGGGTTCTGCGAAGACCCATGAAGTTGCTTCACAAGGAACGGTAACGTTGACCGGCGGTGCAAGTGGCTCGGTTGACACTTTGACCGTGAACTCGCTCGCAATCATGGACAGTGCGACGCCGTTTAATGCCTCACTGACACAGACGGCGGCGGACATTGCTCGTAAGTGCATGCGCAATCCGAGGAACAAGCTCTTCACCGTCACGTCAAGTGGTGCTGTCATTACGATCACGGCGAACCCCGGGCAGGGCACTCTCCCGAACGGATGGGTGGTTGCATCGACGGTAACGACAATCACCAAGACCGACGTGAACATGGGGGTTACGACTGCCGGGGTCAACGCCGTCAACGGCTTGAGGATGGACTTCAACCCCGTTGCTGGTATGTTCACCAAGGACCTGGTGCAGACTTGGAGTGGCACGGCGGTAGCCACGGGCACGGCAGGTTGGTTCCGTTACGAAAGTTCTGTCGTGGATGCCGGCGCGCTTGATTCAGCCGCCGTGTTCCTCCGCATGGATGGTAATATCGCAACTTCAGGCGCTGATATGACCATGAGCTCCACGACTATTACAAGTGGTGCGGTGCAGACATTGGGCAACTTTCATTTCACCATCCCGGCGGCATAACGTAATGAGCGGCTCGCCTCTCTGTAAGGAGGGGTGGGTTCTTGCTCGCTTGTAAGGACTACGACCATGCCCACATGGCATACTGCGAATTTTCGTAACATTGTCATCAATACATTACGCGCGGGAGGCACGACGGCTCCATTTTATGGTACTGCAACGGAAATTGCTTTCTATAGCGGGGCACCTCCAGTCGCGCCTGAAAACGCAGTTACAGGTACGCTTTTGGTTGTGGCAACACCCGCTTCTAATTGGTGGTCAGCGCCCTCTGGTGGTATAGCACCGTTCCCTTCAGGGCGTTCCACAAGCGCGACAGGTACTACTGGTACTATAGGATATGCTCGATTGACAGGGTCGAGCGTTATTGTGGGGGATTTTACAGCGGGCATTGTTGGGTCAGGCGCGGATATCATTCTGGACTCATTATCGTTTTCGAATGGTGTAGCACGTACAATTACAAACTTTGCGTTTAGACTTCCGCTTGCTGCCGGCACGATTAGGTTGAGTAGTGCTCTGGCGAATGCCTTGGTAGCAAACTGGGTTACAGGCACATTCACGAACATCATCTTCGCTGACGCTGCCGCATCTCTCAGCATCTTCTCGGGTTCCGCGCCTGCAACTGCGGACGATGCCCCTACTGGCACGCTTCTTTGGACTACCGCGCTATCGGCTACTACATGGGCCGCGGTATCAGGCGGAGCTTGCGTTCTTACGGCTAACCTGACCGCCAACGCCGTAGCTACGGGCACCGCAGGCTATGCTCGAATTATTCGTGGCAGTCATGTTATTCAAGGTTCGGTTGGCACTTCCGCAGCGAACTTCATTCTCAGTACGTTGAGTCTAGTATCGGCTACGAGCGCTTCAGTTACTGAGGCTACACTCGCGCTGCCGTAGGCTTGTATGCTTCCCGGCTTCGTCACTGGCGCTCACGCACGAACGACCGGCGTTCTACTTCCCGGCTTCGTCACTGGCGCTCACGCACGCACGACAGGGGTACTGCTTCCTCCGTTCCTAATGGCGGAGGGTGTGGGGCCTGATGCGTTTATTCCTGGTGAGGGGAGTGAAGCTCGTCTCACTGCTTCTCGCCCTCTTTTGCTCGCTGGGTTTAATGGCGCTTTTCTTACTGCGCCCAGGCCCCTTTTGTCCACGGCGGGGGGTTTTGCTAACCTAATTGCTCCAAGGCCCACGCTCGTTTCAACGGTCGTTGGCGCAGCTTCATCGCTTCTTACGGCCCCCGTCCCGCGTTTGACTGCGGTGCTGCGGAGTGGCGGAAACCTTACCGTCGTAGGAAGCGCCCCAGCACCCCGCCTAGTTGCTGCGCTTCTTACCGGCGAGACTGTTTCCTTCACCGGGGTTGCTCCCCCCCCGCGGCTCTTCTCATCGGCGGACATGGCGCTGCTTCGCGCGCCGGTACCGAGTCTCAGCACGACTTTACTTTCCGGGGCGGTGCTTGGTGTTGTAGCAAAGGCCCCACGTCCGTTCCTCGCTGCCGTTCTTCAGAACCCTGCAATCATCATAGTGGCAGGTGCGGTCCCAGTTCCACGACTCTCTTCGCGGCTGCTCGCGGGGAACATCGTGTCAGCCAGGCTTGTCGCTCGTGCGCCGCTGCTCGTTTCGTCTTCTCTCACAGGGAACACGCTCTCGGCGGCTCTCCGCGCGGTTGCCCCCATCATGCGGGCGGCAGGTTATGGGGCGTACACGCTTTCGTTTGGCGCTACTGCGCCAGCTCCGCATGTTACTGCTGCACTACATGCCGCCCTCGCAGAAGTTTACCAGGGGTGGGTGCTGAACACTCGTAAAGGGGCGTTGACCGAGTACTCAGGGTTTGACTTCAACTCGTTCGCGGTTTTCAAAGGTGTCGTGCTTGCGGCCGGGCCGGGCGGAGTTGTAGTGCTCGCGGCACAGGATGTGGATAATGCAACCGCAATTACCGGCTGTGTGCGCACAGGAGAGTCAGATTTCAATTCGTCTTTTCATAAGCGTGTGCCCCGACTTTACCTTGATGGTGCGGCTTCCGGCGATCTCAGGTTCAAGACGATCACTGCCGAGGGCAGCACGCGTACATATCAGTTGGTGACGAACCGGATCAATGGTCCGCAGCAGCGTCGCATCCCCGTTGGTACTGGCCCACGTAGCAGGTTGTGGAAATTTGAAGTCGAGAACGTGGGTGGTTCAGACTTCACTGTCTCCAGTGTTCTGGCGTACCCAGTCCACTTGCGCCGCCGGGTGTCATAGTGCCTCTCCGGTTGGACATTCAAGTCGAGGGTGCCTATTTACTCCCATGGGCGAAGACGAAACTCGTACAGATGAAAGCCTTCATGCAGCGCTCCAAGGTGCGCGTTCTCACTCGCATATTTCCGATAGGCGGCGTTGCGCAGGTGCGGATAGAGTCCTTGTTCATGAAGGATGACGTGTGGATGGACAAAATCAAAATTACTGCCGGCGCGCCATCCTTTTTGACGTTGGTAAGCCTTCCAGATGTGACGCCTTTTAGAAGTTTGTTCTTCGGGTCTCATTCGCAAGGGTCAAACGTGAGGTTGTCCGGGGGAACGATCCTCGGCGCAACGACGGGACAAACGTTCACGGGCGCGTGGTCGTACACAAGTCTCAGTACAGCAGCATTTCTTCTAAGTGATGGGTCCAGTTTAGTAGTCACTGTTCCGCCTGATGTGGAAACTCAAGATGGCGGAGCTTTCGGTGTGGCGAGGGAAAAGAACAGATTGAAAACCAACAGCACTAATGCGCTGGCACAACTTACGAGTGGGGTGCTGCCCGCCTTGGCGAACACATATCAGTGGGAGCCCCATTTGAATAAGGTGCCCGGCAGCGCGGCGCCATGGTCCGCCTCACAGTTCACTGTGGAGTTGATCGGACCCGAGGTTCCTGGCAGCCTTTTCACTGATATTGGGTCTCGTGTTTCTACACGGACAGTGCGACTGAGTTATATAAATGCGGCGGGAGTTTTACGAGAACAGGTGATTCAAGGTACGCGGACAGAGACGAACATCGCGCGTGGGAATGGGTTCATTCAGTCTGTTCAGTTCAATACTTTTCCTGCCATGCGTATAACTAGCACAGGCGGTACTTATCCTGGCCCCTTCGGCGCGTTAACGTACATAAGACCCCACGGCCCGATCGGACGATTCAGTCTCGCTAGTGAGGGGGATGTGTGGAATGGAAGTGTCGCCCCGGAGTTTTTTGTTCTCAGCCCAGGGCTCATAAATGAGGGAAACTCAACGCGCTCCGATAGTACTTATGCCACTCCTAATGACGTTGTAGGCGATACTGACGGATTGATCGATGTCCCCAATCTGGTCAACACCATAAGCACGCACACAGCAGAATTGTACTTGCAGTATCTGGCCGAAGCGGTGATGGTGGACATAGAAACGATCAACCCAACTCCCGGATTCAACAATTCATGGCACTATTTTCCTGCGTACCTGCAACCCGGGGATACGGCGTTGCTGTACCCACTCAGCCCTGTCAAAGGTGCAGAAGATTTGGGCCTTTTTTCCAACGGGCGCGGCGAATCGCCGGATAAGATTCGAATTCATGGAGAAGCAAAGGTCAAGTACGGGCCAAATTTCGATCTAACGCTTGTTAAGTGGACGCCCATGGACAAGACGGTGCTTGTGGTTGATACCTTTGCAAAGCAGCGGATTATTGACCTAGAGCCTTCGTCTTTTCCACCCGGTACGGATTGGTTGGCATCCACGAGGTCTGAACTGGCGGCAAGAGTTAGTCCCGCGGTTTTTGCTGCTTTCATGCTTAATTACAGGCTAGCTAGAAATGGCTTGGTTAAGACCAATAAATTCAGATGGAAGGATCAGCGCGCAGTAGTGAAGAATCAGGCGCAACGACTGGTGCCCCCGCCGAAAGAGGCTCCGGTCCCATCAACACAGCCTACGACAGACGCGGAACGACTCATGATGCTGATAGAAAGACAGATCAGCTAGCCTGAATAGTGGAATGCGGTATAATGATAATGACCGAATCGAGGCCTTAAGATGGCACTCCCGATCCCGCAAGTAATAATTTCCGCCCCCAATGCCGCACAGGCAAACATTAACGCGAACGCCGCGTTTGTGGCTAGCGCCCTGTCGCTGGCTGATACCTTCTTGTTGGGACTGCTTGAAACAGCGAATGTGCAGTTCGCGGACGCCGGGTTTAATATCAACCGGCTTCTTCCGAACTCGTACAACTATGCTTCCACCCCGCAGGTCTTCGCCCCTATTTTCTCCGCCGGGCGAGAAGCATTGGACACGCGGGGCATCGCCGCTCCAGTGCCGGCGGACTCTACGTTTTCCGCAGTCTCTAACGTTTTCATTCCTGATCTGAATGCAGTCCAGCTCCCGCTTGATCTACCGTCCGTACCTTCAGCAACATTGCCCGGCGCTCCTACGCCGGTTGATTTTGTTCTGCCCGATATTCCTGTGGCTCCGCTGCTTGGTCTGCCCGCTACGCCCATATTCGATGCGCTTGTGTTGCCTCCTGCACCGAGTATCGACCTGCCCTCCTTCCGGGCGGTGCTACCAGCGGACGATCTGCTGGTACCGACCAATTCGTTCACTTTCTATGAAGAGGCGTACGACTCCGCCCTGCTCAACGGAGTGAAGGCGAAGTTGCTCTTCGATCTCCAGAACGGCGGGTATGGATTGGAACCAGCCGACGAAGCCGCGTTGTGGGACAGACTTCGCGACCGTGAGACCGAGGGCACGCTGATCCAGGTTGATGAGGCGTACCGCATCTCCGCCGCCCGCGGGTTCCCGCTCCCGCCTGGAGAAGTGACCCTCGCAGTCGAGCGGGCGCAACGAGACCTTCAGAACAAGCTCTCCAGTGCGAGCCGTGAGGTCGCGCTAAAGCGTGCGGATCTGTACGTGGAGAACCGCAGGTTCGTTCTTGAGCAGTCGAAGGAACTGGAGAACATCCTACTAGGATTTCACAATTCAAGGATGGAGCGCGCTCTGAATGTTGCGAAAGCCACGCTGGAAGCCTCGCTTACGATCTATGACGCGCTCGTGAAGCGTTATGCTGCGCGCCTTGACGCTTACAAGGCCGAAGCTGCTACGTTCTCCGAACGCATCCGAGGTGAGCTCGCCAAAGCTGAAATCTATCGCACACAGATCGCTGCGGTTGGTGAGCAGGTTGCAATGAACCGAGGGCTGGTTGATATTTATCGCGCGCAGTTGGACGGGGTCACTGCTTCGGTGAACATCTACCGCACCCAGATGGACGCGGCGAACGTGCGCGCAGGAATTGAAAGAAACAAACTCGACGCATATCGCGCGCTGGTTGATGGTTACGTCGCACAGGTGCAAGCTAAGAGCGCCGAGTTTGGGCTGTACCGCGCGCGCATTGACGGCGAGACGGCGAAGGTTAACATCTTCGAGACCCAAGTTCGCGCGTTTACAGAGCAAGTGAATGCGGCCAAGACGCGCTCAGACATTCAACTAGGCGTACTGACCGCCGAGAGCGAACAGGCTCGTATAAAACTGGCGAATTTCCAAGGACGCTTGGGGGCTTACGAGGCCGAGGTCCGACGACAGTTGGACACGAACCGATTGCGCGTGGAAACCTATCGGACCGACGTAGAGGCTACGAAGGCTTACAACGAGGCGGTTATCGCGAAGAACAAGTTGCAAACCGAGCTGGTCACACAAACGACCACACAGAACACTGAAATCAGCCGCGTTGCAATCGCCAACGCGCACACCCAGATGCTCGCGGTTGTAGAGGGCTTGAAGTTTCGCATGGGCGCGCAGCAGTACGGTGCGGATAAGAACTACGCGCTTATCACGTCCCTCGTCAACGCGATGAGTACGCTGGTATCGCAGAGCACGACGACCTAAAAGGTGGTGGTATGGCTAACCCGTTTCTGGATTTCGTTCTAGGTTCAATCAAACCCGGCCCGCGCGTGGCAGGGCTTGATCATGAAAGACTCAACCCAAACCCTGAGGTTCGTAGGATGATGCAGGAGGAGCGCATAGCCAGTGAACGCCGGATCAATCTACAAGCCGTAGATGCAGAGCGGCGTATCGGGGTAGACCCCCGCCGCGCCCCAACGGGGTTCGGTGCGGCTTTGCCTCCGACCCCTTCGGTTCCTGTGCCTCCAGTCACAGGGGCTATTCCGCCTGTTCCCCCGGCGACGGCGGGCGCGCGCATGGCCGCAGAATTGCCTACTCTCAGTCGTGCTTTCGGCGGAGCTGCGCGCGGGCTTGGAATCGCTGCGCGCGTTGCCGTTCCTGCGCTTGGTGCTGTAGCGCCGGCAGCAGCTCTCACTTACGAAGGGGTCGGTATAGGAGAAACTTTTGCTGATCCTAGGGCCTCAGAAATCGAAAAGAGGCTTAGTGTCATTGACGCAGGTACCCGCATGGCTGGTATGGCGGCAGGAGCCAAGCTCGGCTTCGTCGGTATGGGGCCTAAAGGCGCGGCGGTCGGCGGGATCGCTGGACTTGCTGTTCCCGCTTTTACCATTGGCGCTCGCGATGCTTTTATGTCACCCCAAGGCGAGAGTATCCTTACTCCCGAGTTTGCTAAGACAGTTTCAGCAGCAGGTGGGACGGAGAAGTTCATCAAAGGTCTCGGCGCTGTGGCCCCTGTAGTTACTCAAGTTCCAACAGCGTTAGGCTCCGAGGACGCAACACAAAACGTTCGCGAACTTGGGCTGGTCGCCAGTCGTGCCGAGCCAGCGGCTCCTACTCCGGCAGTTGAGGAACGCTACCTCGCTGTCCACCCTTCTCGCGTCGGAGGTATCGGTGGGGCGATCGAGGGGCTTATGAACATGCGATATAACATCGGCGTTGACACTAAGAAGCAGGTGGCAGTGAAGCGCTCCAACGAGCAACAAAAGCTCATCCTGGACGAACTTATTAAGATGCCCGCTGCACGGGTCAAAGTTGCACAGCTTGACCTCGCAAGGACCATCCTCGATCCCCGGACTTCTGAAGCTGATCGTGCTCGCGCACAAGCGGCCGCGGCGGCATTGGAAGGGCGTATCGGGGCGCAGCCCCGCGCGTTTCAAGTTCCTCCAGGGATACAGCCCTCGGTTCTTGACGTGAAAAATCCCATTGCGAATGTGCTTGACACCGTCTCTGGAGAGGTACAGGCCACTGCGATTCGACCTGTTGCACCACAGGCAATGACTTATGCAGAGGTCGTTGCTCAGGCCCGAGCGGCGGGTAAGACTGTTGAGCAGGGGCTGGCAGAAGCCAAACGTAAGAACGTGACTGTGACAGGCGTACCAGCGAAGTAATCATGGCTGTCAACCTTTTCGGACCCGAAGCCGGTCTGGATGTTACGAAGCCCGTTGCCGGCGTTGATCTGTTCGCGTCGGACCCGAGCGCGCCCGGCCCGTTCAAGCGAAGCTTGCGTGTAGGAAGACAACAACTCAAGGGCATTGGCGGCGGACTGCTCCAGATGGCGGGGCGCGGGTTTGGCGCGAAACCCCTCGAAGAGGCCGGTGCGGCGATCGTCAAGGCCGCTCACGAAGCGGCCGCTCCCGATCAAATGCGCGTTGAAGATGTGGCCGACGCTTACACCCGAGGCGGCGCTCTTAGCGCCGCGGGGGCCGGGGTCGATCTCGTCAAGTACGCCGTTGGTAGTCAACTCCCCATCCTTGCGACCATGTTCGCGGGCGGACTCGCCGGCCGCCTTGCCGGCGCCGTCGCTGCCCGCAAGGCTGCTTCCGCGGCGAGTGCCAAGCGAATTGGAGATATCGGCGCGGCGAGCGGCGTGGGCGCAGCCTCCGTTGGTATGGCAACGGGTTCGATCTTCCCCGAGGCAGTGGAGACTGGGGTAGCGGATCCCATTGCACGCTCGCTTGCCGGTGGTGTGGCCGCAGGTGCCCTAGACACGATTCTTCCTCTTATGGCCGCGCGTCGCCTGGGTTTAATAGGCCCTGCGCAAGTGCTTACCCCCCGCGCACCGGGGTTCGGTGCTGTTGCCAAGGATGTTGGGAAGGTCGCTGCGATAGGCGGTATAGGTGAGACTGCCACAGAGGCCGCACAGACCGTGATCGAGCGCTTCGCCGCTGGGCAGAGTCTGGTCAGTGATGAGGCTCGCAGTGATTATTTGAACGCGGCTGTGATCGGCGGGATCATGGGTGTGGTGACGGGCGGTGTTGTGGGCGGGGTAACTAGCGCGCGTCGTCCTGTAGAGCGGCCGGTAATCGCGCCAACAATCGCGCCAACAATCGCGCCAACTCCGCCGGTAATCGCGCCAACAATCGCGCCAACAATCGCGCCACTTACCGAGTCACAGCAAGAGGTCGCATTGCGCGCCAACTTGATCGCACAGCGAGAGAAGGTCACAAGTACTCTTGCGGCGTTGGACGCCGAGGCCGAGCAGACGAAGCAGTATCGAGGCATGAGTGCCCGCCTGCGTGAGTTGAATGTCGAGCTTGAGAAACCTTTGGGTGAGCGCCGGGCAAAGAAAGTGATTTTGGATGAGCGTAAGGTCCTCGCTACTCAGTTGGAAGCTCGGTCCAAGCCGCGCAAGGCCGCTGATATAACGGCTGCGCGTTTAGTTGCACACGAGCAAGCCGCTCTGCTGGACCCGCAGATCGCTGAGATAGAGAACAAAATCACTTCTCGCTATGTGCTGGAACGCACACCTGAGACTGTTCCCCCGCGCGGGATTGTTGATCCCGTGACAGGTGAGGTCATACCCGCTTCAGGTACGATCATACCCGAATCGGATACGATCATAACCAAACCCGAGACGGATGAGCAAGCCATTCGCCGCGGCGTAGAGGGTGTGCAACGATTACTACAAGAACACGGGATACTTCACGAGTTGCCGGAGCGCCGGTTCCGCGACCCGGCACAACCCACCCCGCCGCTTGAAGTAGTGACTGAGCGACAACCGCGCTCGCGTACAACGGTGCTGGACGACCGCGCTCGTGCTGAGGCTCGCGAAGTTAGCGCTATAACGACTGCGCGTGAGGCCGTGGACGAGATCATAGGGGCCAAGACAGCGGCGATACCGAAGGGCGAGACACCAGCGCGCCGTGCTGCACTTACCAAGAAGAATGAGATCCTGAAGCGCGACTTTGCTGACGCGGTCAACGCGGTAGTGAAAGACGCGGCGGCGCTGCCGAGTGTGGAGGCAGGTCGCGCTCATATCCTGGCTGAAGTGCCGAAGCTCAAGGGTCTGGGTAAGGTCGCTGCGACCGAGATTGCGGAGGAAGTGGCGAAGACGTGGCACTCGAAAGGACGCCTTGAATCGGTTGAGACTCAAAGCGAAGACGCTTTTCGTGAAAATTTCGGGAAAACCACGGGTGATATAAAAGGGGCCACTACGAGAGAATTGTATCTTGCGGCGTCGTTTGCCAGTAGGGGAATTTCAAATTTGCAAAGCCTTGCGCAAAGGGAGCAACCTTTTGACGCTAATTTGCTGCATTCGCTGGAAGTGGAACTTTATGCTATCAATGCTGAATGGCTGACTCGCCCTGATCGGTTCAAACGCGATTCCATTGCCGCTCTTACTTCCGAGCAGTTTCATGCGCTGCCTGAACCCGCCAAGAACGCAGCAGTGGACACGTATAACTCGAT
>QLUS01000023.1 GCA_018725535.1 Bacillota bacterium | reverse complement strand
CGCTTAGAGCAATTGACCTTTATGGCTTTGCTACACGATATGGGGAAAATAGGCATCAAGGACCAGCTCCTAAACAAGGCCGGGCGCTACAACGATGAAGACAAACAAACAATGAACGTCCACGCTACCCTAGGCGCGGATATTATCGCCAGAAGCACTCCTTTGCGCACCATTGCCAACTATGTGCGCCATCACCACGAGCACTACGACGGGAGCGGCTACCCAAGTAGGCTGCAAGGCGAGGAAATCCCGGAGGGCGCGCGCATAATTGCCGTAGCCGACTGTTTTGACGCCATTACCTCCGTGCGCACGTACACCGTCGCGCGGCCGGTGCACTTAGCGCTAGAGGAACTACAGCGCTGCAGCGGCAGGCAGTTTGACCCGCAAGTAGTGCGCGCCATGGAGGAGCTGATGCGGGAGAGGGGCGAGGCCGCCGCCGCCGAGCAGGAGGCCGCCGCCGCCAAAGCCAGCGTACTTGCGCGCCTGCAGAACGAGTGATAGAATATACGTGTCAACCCAAGCTTTCCTAGCGAAAGCTTGTTTTGTTAAAGGGGGGCCGCTAGTGCTCAGGCTAATTAAGGACCTGTTTGATTCCAACGCGCGTGAGATTAAGCGCATGCAAAAGACAGTGGAGCGCATTAACGCTCTCGAGGCGGAGTATCTCGGACTGAGCGACGCTGCTTTGCGGGCAACCACCGCTACCCTGCGCACGCGCTTAGCACAAGGCAGCGCGCTCAACGACTTATTGCCGGAGGCCTTTGCCGCCGTGCGCGAAGCGAGCAAGCGCGTGATCGGGCAGCGCCATTTTGACGTGCAATTGCTTGGCGGCATGGTGCTCCACAGCGGTCGCATCGCCGAGATGCGCACAGGCGAAGGGAAGACCCTCGTCGCTACTCTAGCCGCTTACCTAAACGCCCTGCCCGGGCACGGCGTGCATGTCGTTACAGTGAACGACTACCTCGCCCGCTTTCACAGCGAGTGGATGGGGCAGATCTATCGCTTCTTAGGCTTAGAAGTGGGGCTCATCGTCCACGGGCTAACATTTGCTGAGCGGCGCGCGGCCTATGCCGCCGACATTACCTATGGCACAAACAACGAATTCGGCTTTGATTATTTGCGCGACAATATGGTGGGGGAGCCCGCGCAAATGGTGCAGCGCAAACTCTACTACGCTATCGTGGACGAAGTAGACAGCATCTTAATTGACGAGGCGCGCACGCCGCTCATTATCTCGGGTCAAGGCGATGACTCTACCGATCTCTATTACCGCTTCGCCAAGCTGGTGGCCTCGTTCCGCCCGGAAGTAGATTACACCGTGGACGAGAAGCTAAAAACCGTCGCCGCCACGGAAGTCGGCGTGCATAAGGCGGAAAGGGCCCTCGGTGTAGAGAACCTCTACGATAACACCAATCTTACTCTGCAGCATCACTTAAACCAAGCCATTCGCGCCAAGGCGCTGATGAAGCTAGACCGCGACTACGTCAATCAAGACGGCGAGATCATCATTGTGGACGAGTTTACGGGCCGCCTGATGCACGGGCGGCGCTACAGCGCTGGTCTCCACCAAGCCATAGAGGCCAAGGAAGGCGTAAAGATTGAAAAAGAGAGCCAGACGCTGGCCAGCATAACGTTCCAGAACTACTTCCGCATGTACGAAAAGCTGTCCGGCATGACCGGTACTGCAGTAACCGAGGAAGAAGAGTTTCGTCATATCTATAAAATGGACGTCGTGGTTCTGCCTACGCACCGTCCCATGATTCGCCAAGACCTCCCCGATGTGGTGTTTAAGACCGAGCGCGCCAAGTACCAAGCGGTAGTCGAGGATATCGTTAAGCGCCACGCCAGCGGCCAGCCCATCCTAGTGGGCACCATCTCCATCGACAAGTCGGAACACTTAAGCGGCCTGCTTAAAAAACGGGGCATTCCCCACCAGGTGCTTAACGCCAAACACCACGCGCGCGAGGCGGAGATTATAGCGCAAGCCGGGCGCTACCGCGCTGTGACCATCGCCACGAATATGGCCGGCCGCGGCACGGATATTCTCCTCGGCGGAAACGCTGAGTTCCTGGCCCGCCACGCCTTAGTGGTGGAGGGAGTGCAGCCGAAAGAACTTTTCGAGCTAAGCTTGCGCCACGATGACGAGACTGTAGCCTTAAGAGAGCGCTACCGGGCAGAGCTTGCCAAATGGCGCCAATTAACCGAAGCAGAAAACAAGCAAGTGCTGGCCGCAGGTGGCTTACACGTTATGGGCACGGAGCGACACGAGGCGCGTCGCATTGACAATCAGCTGCGCGGACGCTCCGGCCGCCAAGGGGACATCGGCAGCTCGCAGTTCTATCTTTCACTGCAGGACGACCTGATGCGTTTGTTTGGCGGCGAGATGATTGCCACGCTTATGGATAAGCTGCGCGTGGAAGAAGATATGCCGCTAGAACACGGTATGCTCTCCGGTGCCATTGAGCGGGCGCAAAAGCGCGTCGAGGGCCGCAACTTTGATTTGCGCAAGCATGTGCTGGAGTACGACGATGTCCTTAACAAGCAGCGCGAAGTGATTTACCGGCAGCGCCGCGAAGCCCTGACGGGCGAACTGACAGGTGTGGCAGAAGGAATGCTCGACGAAATCGTGGGGCGCGCGGTAGACGCCTATATCCCCGAAAAGACATACCCTGAGGAGTGGGATGTGGCGGGCCTTAAGGACGCGCTCATGGAAATAGTGCCTTTACCTAGCGTCGACGCGGAGACTTGGCGGAAGTTTACTAAGAACGGCTTAGCCGAAGAGATTAGCGAGCTTGCGCGCGGTGCGCTTGCCACGCGGGCAGAGCAGGTAGGCCTCGACATTTGGCATGACTTAAAACGAGTGATCATCCTACATATGGTCGATACCAAGTGGATGTCCCACCTCGATAATATGGACGAGTTGCGTCAGGGGATTGGCCTGCGGGCCTATGGGCAAAAAGACCCCTTGGTAGAATACAAGCTGGAAGCTTTCGATATGTTTACGCAGATGATCGAGGAAATTAAGGCTGACGTAGTGCGCTACCTGTTTCGTGTGCAAGTGGTGAGCGAGCCGCGCACGGTGCCAGCCGGAAGAGCGCAACCAGTGTCTTTGGCGCGACCTGTCGGCAGGGCTGCCGAGCCAACTACAATTGGGCGCAACGACCCTTGCCCCTGCAAAAGTGGCAAGAAATACAAGAAGTGCTGCGGCCGCGACGCCTAACCTAAGGAGGAACACTGTGTTAAACGCCGTAGAATTACGCCAACAAGCGGAACGACTGCAAGCTAAGACCCAAGCACTCCGGGGGTCTCTTTGACCTAGAGGCAAAGCAATCACGCATCAAATCCTTAGAAGAACAGATGCTAGCCCCTGACTTCTGGCAGGCGCAGAGCACGGCACAAGCTGTACTCACTAGCCTAACGCAACTCCGCGGCGCAGTAGAAAGATGGTCTGCACTCGCGCGCGCAGCGGCTGACCTCACCGAGCTGATTGCCTTGGCCGAGGAGCTAGGGGACGAAGACGCGTTAAGCGAGGCGGCGCGGCGATTGCCGGAGGTTGCTGAGCGTGCGTCACAGCTTGAACTTAGCCTGCTTCTCTCCGGTCCCTACGACAGCCGGAGCGCCATCTTAGAGCTTCACCCCGGCGCGGGCGGTGTTGACTCGCAGGATTGGGCAGCCATGCTGATGCGCATGTACATACGCTACTGCGAGCGCGTGGGCTTTAATGTGGAAGTGCTCGATTATCTGGCGGGCGAGGAAGCTGGCCTTAAGAGTGTTTCCCTCCTAGTAAAGGGAGAAATGGCTTACGGGTATCTACAGGCCGAACGCGGCGTGCATCGTTTAGTGCGCCTTTCTCCTTTCGATGCCGCCATTCGCCGCCATACTTCCTTTGCCTCTGTATCGGTACTGCCGGAAATCCCCGCGGACACCGAAATTGAGATCGTAGCCGAAGACTTGCGCATTGACACCTACCGCAGCAGCGGCGCAGGCGGGCAAAGCGTCAACAAGACCGACTCAGCCGTGCGCATTACCCACCTGCCGACCGGCATCGTGGTGCAGTGCCAGAATGAGCGCTCGCAACTCAACAACAAGACTACCGCGCTGAAGATGCTCAGGAGCAAACTCATGGAGCGGAAACTCCGCGCGCAGCAGCAGGAAGTCGATCGCCTACGCGGAGACGCAGGCGAAATCGCTTGGGGCAACCAAATTCGCAGCTACGTCTTTCACCCCTACAATATGGTGAAGGATCACCGTACGAATACGGAGACTGGCAACGTAATGGCGGTGATGGACGGCGCGCTGGACACTTTTATTGCGAGTTTCTTGCGCTGGCAAGCGGAGCGCAACCGAGGCCTAAAACAATAAAGGGATTCCCCTGTCTCTGTGGAATATTCCCACAATGAGCACATAAGTAGGGGGGAGTCCGATGAAAAAAATCGCCATCGTTTTGTCTATACTGTTTGCTCTCGTGGTGATTGCGGAGCTGTCGGCGCCGCGCCTGATTGCGCGGGGACTGGAAATAGGACTGCAGAGGACTTTAGGGAGCGATGTGAAAATCCGCTTAGACGCATATCCCTCCCTGCGGCTACTGCTCGGGCAGTTTGAGGAGCTTAAAGTGGTGGCCCGCGGCGTTAACTTAGGGGGACTTACAGCCGAGGAATATACCCTAGCGGTAGAACAGGTAACAGTAAACCTGCGGCAGCTCCTGATGCGGCGCGAACTCAGGTTTGTCAATCAAGGCCGCCTCACAGTGCAGGTGACGATTGCCGAGGGTGAGTTAAGCAATTTCTTGCGGGGGAAAATACCCGTACTAAAGGACTGGCGCGTACAGATTAACGCGGGCAACGCTGCGGTAATCGGTAAGATTCCCCTGCAGAACATCGACCTTGACGTGCGCGTGCACGGCAAGTTCCAAGCCCTTGGGAAAGAGAAAATCGCCTTTGTGCCGGAGCGAGTCGAGGTGCAGGGCGTAGACCTTCCGGCGGCGCTAGTGCAAGCTTTGCTGCAGGACAACCAGTTTTACATTGACCTTAAGGCCGCACCTATGCCACTTGAGCTGATCGATGTTAAAATGGAACGGGGGAAACTCGTTGTGCGCGCGCGAGTGGTGGAATAGGCAGCGCTGCTTACGGCTTACGGCTTACAGCTTACAGCGGCCAGCGGCCAGCGGAAAGCGGCCAGCGGACAGCCACCTCCGTAGTTCATGATTCACAGTTCATGCTTCACGAGCCCGGCGGCTGGCAGCTATCTTGGTATGGAGTGAAGTGTTTTGCGCAAAGTCGTGAGCCTAATCGTACTCCTAAGCTTAGTGTGCGCGGGGCTAATACTTATAGAGCGTCACCAAGTGGAAAGCGAGAACCGGCAAGTGGCGCTGTTTATGGACGGAACAGAGCTTCTCTTCCGCTCGCGCCTGACGGGACTAGACCTGCAGGCCTACCTGCATGAGCTTAAGGCAGCGGGTCTCTACGGGGTGGCGAGCCATGTGGTGGCGCTACGGGATATGGTGCCACTCGGCGACATTGACATTAAGGCGGCGGGGGCTGAAGCCCGTGGCTATGCCGAGGAACTGGGGCTACGGTGGCCTACCCCGACCCAGACTGTACTGCATGTAAAGCGCGCTGAGCTGGTCGAACCGCTTATCGCTTTGGTCAAGCGTTTGTCAGGGGATAGGCTACAGACCACAGTTTTTGGCAACGTAGTATATACAGAAGTGCCTTACGAGCGCTTACGGCGCTCCTCGCTTGGCTTCCCTGCCGGCCTTAGGGCTGCGGCAGATGAGGCCGGGCTTACTTTCATGCCTGTGTTTTCTCCCTTTTCCGGCAGTACCGCGGCCGAGTTTGCGCACTTTCTTAACACAGGCGAGTTTGCCGGGGTTATGTTTACCGGCAATCGCATTGCCGAAGACCTTGCCGGAAGCGACCTGCTACAAGAGGTAATCGCGCGGCGCGGGCTTACTTTCTACTGGCTGCAGCGCGCCGACACGCTGAGAAGTTATGTGCCGCTTGACGGCGTCGAAGACGTACTAACTGACGCTACCGCCATTGTGCGCGCTTACCGTATCTCGCGCGCGGAGACCAATAACCTGGCCGTTACACCGGAAAATATGACAGCGCGGTGGATTAACTCCATTACCGACTACAACGTGCGCGCCATTTACATGCGGCCCTTCTTCCGCGAGCCGGATATCGCCTTTAACAGCCACTACGTGCGCTATCTTGTGGCGGCAGTAGAGCGCCTAGGCTTAACCCTAGGCTCGGCTGCCGGCTTTCGGCGCTTCTTCCCCCATCCCTGGGTGCAAGCCGGGGTAGGCCTCGGCATTGGGCTGCTGTGCTATGTACTGGCGTTAAAGGCTAAAATTCCTGTGGTGTTGGCGTGGCTTGGGTTTCTCGGTGTCGCGCTCGCGCAGTGTGGCCTGTTTACGCCCTGGGCGCTCTGGGTAAGGCTTGGCCTTGGGCTGGTAGGTGCCGTGGCCGCGAGTTTCGCCGCCTTGGCGCTGCTGCGCGAATGGAAGTGCCCGTGGCAGGGCTATCTCCTGATTAACCTAGCGACAACCGCTCTGGCCCTGTTGGTCGCGGCGTATCTCAGCGACTGGGAGTTTATTAAAGAGTTCCATTACTTCCGTGGCGTAAAAATACAGTACTCCTTGCCGATCATCCTTTTTGCCGCCATGCTCTGGCTGCCGCGCCTACGTCAATTGCCGCAGGAGGTGCTCGGCGAAGTGCGCCGCTTCGGCCTGTGGAAGTCTTTGGCCGCAGTGCTTTTTCTGGGAGGAGTCTTTTACATTTACTTGCTCCGATCCGGGCACGCGCACGCCATCGGGCAGTTTGAACTTAACCTGCGCTTTTGGCTGGATGAAACTCTAGTCGCGCGTCCACGCTTTAAGGAGATGCTTGTGCATCCGGTGCTGCTAACGGTGCTGTACTACCGCCATCGCTTGCCGCGCCTTATAGTTGAGGGGGGCTTAGTAGCGTCCGTAATTGGGCAAGTTTCTATAGTCAACAGCTTTATGCATTTACGCACGCCCTTGGCCATATCGCTGCTGCGCGTCTTCCACGGGTTGTGGCTGGGCACACTATTGGGACTATTGGCCATCGGGGCTGTAGCTTTGCTGTTTAAATATACGGCGCATGGCCTTTCACAGGTACGTGGAGGTTTGGCAAACGATGAAGGTGCTGCACATTAACGGGGGTGGGGACACAGGCGGGGGCAAGAGTCACCTCCTTGCGCTGCTGCCCGAACTGCGGAAGCTCGCTATAGAGGCGCAGCTCGTTGTCTTTTCGCCCGGTCTCTTGGCTGAGGGGGCATCCGCGCTTGGCATCCCCGTACATTGCCTAGGGGTAAAACACATGATGTCGCTGACTTTGCTTAGACGCCTTCGGCACCTGCTGGTGGCGCTGAAGCCAGATATAGTGCACACGCACGGCGGCAGGGCCAACTTTTACGGCCGCCTCGCTGCGCGGCTTGCGGGTATTCCGCTGGTCGTAACTACGGTCCATAGCCACATCGACTTAGACTACTCGGCTTTCCTACCCAACTTGTGGTTTTCCGCCGTCGACAAGCTGACGAGACGTTTGGCTAGCTATTTTATTGCGGTGTCGCACGATCTTTGTGCTACCCTGATTAAGCAGGGTATACCAAGCGACCGTATCAGCGTGGTTCACAACGGCATAGCCGAGCTGACGGCAGAACCCCTCGACCTACGGGCGGAGTTTGGGCTCAAATCCGGTCCAGTTATATGCGCAGTGGGGCGGCTAGTGCCCGTCAAGCGGTTTGACATCTTGCTTAAGGCTCAGGCCCACGTATTGGCGCGTGTGCCCGAGTCTAAGCTCGTGCTGGTAGGCGATGGCCCGCTTGAAGCAGAGCTTAAACACTTGGCGGCAGAGCTTAACATTAGTCGTTCTGTGGTTTTTGCCGGATATCGGCGCGACGCTAGGCAGATTTTGGCCGGATCAAATGTATTTGTCGTGTCTTCCGATATGGAAGGGTTGCCGATAGTGCTCTTAGAAGCATTGGCGGCAAAAGTGCCTGTAGTCGCCACTGGCGTCGGCGGCATACCGGAGATTATAGTGCCTGAGGCAAACGGCTTGCTCGTGCCGCCACGTGACGCGCGCCAACTTGCTGACGCGATAGTCCTGTCCCTGCAGGAGCCGTCAGACGCTGCCGCGCGTGCACAGGCAGGACAGGGCTGGTTCCGTGAACACGCTACCGCGCGCGCCATGGCCGAAAAGACGGCTGCTGTTTACAGCGATTTGACAGCAAGGAGGAGATAACCTTGCCTAAGCGTCCTGTGCGTACAATCGTATTGTTTAGTGCCGTGCCTTGGGACGGCATTTTTGCGCGCCCCCAGCAGCTAGCGCGGGGGTTTGTCGCTAACGGGGCCCGCGTCCTGTTTGTGGAGCCAAGCGCGAGTCTGGGGGCGATGCTAAAGCGTAAAGAATCGGCCAAGTTTCCGTTTGGCAGCGCGCCGCGCTTTACAGAGGATGCCTTGGCCGTAGTTACCCCTCCACTGGTCTTGCCGGGGGGGTATAGCTGGCGTGCTGTCAACAAGCTGAATCAGCGCTATCTCGCGCGCTTCCTGCGCGGGACGCTAGATGCCCTCGGGTGGCAGCCTACAGGGGTGTTGACGCATCTCCCGGGTACTGCCGACTTCCCCGCGCCGTGGCCGCAAGCATACGACTGCGTGGACGACCACGCCGCCTTTGCGGATATGTCTCCGTTGTGGCGGAGAGAGACTGTGCTGGCCATGGAGCGCGATCTTTTACGACGTGCGCGCTGTGTGTATGCTTCCTCGGACGCCTTAGTCAAGCACTGCCAAAGAATTAGGCCGGACACCAAATACATAGGGAATGGCGCGCAAGTCGCGCACTTCGCCGCCGCTGCCCGGGGCAAAACAGGCGTCAGCGGGTTGACCGGCCCGGTTATTGGTTTTTACGGCGGCTTGGGGCCTTGGGTGGACGTCGCCTTGGTACGCGAGGCGGCTTTTCTTGCGCCTGAGCTTAGTTTCTTGTTGATAGGCCCCAAAGAATTAGGCGTCGCTTGGCCAGATATGCCTCCGAATGTGCATTATCGAGGGCTCACGCCCTACAGCGAACTGCCGCGCTACCTTGCCGACTTTGACGTAGCCATGATTCCCTTTAAAGACACGGCGCTGACACAGAGTGTGAATCCCATTAAGCTATACGAGTACTTCGCCGCCGGCAAACCGGTCTTGGTGACGGCAATACCTGAGCTAATTCGTTGGGAGGGGCTGGTGTACTCCTTTACCACAGCCGAGGAGCTGGTGTATTCAGCGCGCGCCGCTCTTAGCGAGGCACCGACGCTACCCGCCAAACGGCAGGCAGTCGCGGCACAACATACTTGGGAGGCTAAAGTCAGGGAGATGGAAAGCTTAATGCGGGTGCATGGCATGTGACCAGAGTTTATGTAATGGGGTTTATTGGGGCGGGCAATGCCGGGGATGAGGCGATACTCGCGGGTACACTGCATTTGTTGCGCGAGCGCGGCATCACAGACATCGGCGTGTTTTCGTGGAACCCTAGCGAAACGGAGCGCGTACATGGCGTTACGGCCTACCCCGTACTGCCGGGGCTAACAGGTATCCGGGCGTTTGCCGAAGTCATCAAGCGGGGAGACCTGCTGCTCCTCGGCGGCGGGAGCTTGCTACAAGATGGCGAGCCTCGCATTATCCCCTTTTGGCTGTCGCGCGCTGTGGCGGCCAAAGCAAAAGGCTGCACGGTGGTGTTCCATGCGCAAGGGGTAGGGCCGCTGCGCACCCTTTGGGCGAGGACGCTGGTGCGTGTGCTGGTGCCGCTCTGCGCAAGTCTTGTGACAGTGCGCGATGTGGACTCGCAGCGGCTCGTCCACTACGCACATCCCCGCTTGGTTGCTGACCCCGCGCTGGCTCTCCCACCGCTCAAGGTGCCTAAAGAGCCCCGTTTAGCAGTGGTTGCCCTGCGAAAAAGCCGCGGTGCCGCAGCACAAGCAGCAGAGCTGTTGGCCGCCCTCAAGCAGCTCGCCGCGGAACACGCGCTTAGCTACGCCTTCTTGCCCATGCATATGCCAGACGACGCCCCGCTCGCCGAGGAGTTTGCCCGCCACTTAGGCGGCACAGTAGTCAACTACAACTCGCTTGACGAGCTGCGCACTGTTCTGGCTTCAGCAACAGTCGTCATCGCCATGCGCCTCCACGCCGCTATCCTCGCGGCTGGTGTGGGCACGCCCGTAGTGGGGCTCGCCTACGACCCGAAAGTGCGATCTTTTTTCGCCGGGCTTGGGCTAGAGAGTGCGGTCCTGCCGTGGGGCGAGGGCTTCTGCAGAGAACAGTTTATCGCAGTTATCAACAGAGTCTTAACCGAGGACGCAACACAAAAAGCCGCCACGGCGCATGCTCTAACGCAAATGAGCGCTCGGGCAGCCCCAGCGGTGGATTTAGCGCTCGCGCTATCTAATAGCCACCCATAATCCTGTCTGCAATCCACGCTGTAGTCAACATACACCGTGTGATCCTTGATCTGGTACAGAACCAAGTACCACTTCTCCACGCACAGCTTGTGGTATTTGTTCAATGGGATGAACTCGGCACTAAGGAACGGAAACCGCTCCGGCATGGTAGAAAGCGAACGGATGGCGACCAGCAACTCGTTTTTTATTCTGCGGGCGGCAGTGGGGTTTTGCTGCGCTATAAATACGAGATCTCCCTCGCCGTGCTTGGTGAGATACACAGGTTCGCCGGAGGCTCGGCACAGCGCAGCAATCTCGTTGTTTAATATAGCAGTGATGCGATAAATGCACGGCGCAGGAGGTGGGACTAATGGACACAGGTGTTGATGTTTTGGGCTTTAAGATTGCGCCGTTAACCATGGCGCAAGCAGTAGAGCGGGCTCTTCAATTGATAGTTCTCCGTCGCGGGCAGATTGTGACGGCTAACGCCGAGATTCTCTATACGGCAGTGACGGACGAAAGCCTAGGCAGGGTGGTTCAAGCCGCAGAGCTAGTGATAGCCGACGGCATGGGCGTAGTGTGGGGGGCGCGCTTCACCGGGCAAAAGCTGCCGGAGCGGGTAAGCGGCTACGATTTGCTGCACGCCTTGTGCCAAAGCGCTGGGGAACGCGGGCTTAGGGTCTATTTGCTCGGCGGAGAGCCTAGTGTGGCAGAGGCTGCGGCGGCGCGCCTTAAGGAGCTCTATCCTAGGCTCACTGTTGCGGGCATTCACCACGGCTACTTCGCGGAAACAGAGAGCGACGCCCTCCTGGCGGCGATTAACGCGGCGCAGCCAGATTTTTTGTTTGTCGCGCTAGGCTTACGGGGCGAGCGCTGGATCTACGATCGCAAAGCTGTACTCGCTTGCCCGGCTATGCAGGTAGGGGGCAGTTTTGATATACTCGCAGGCAAGGCGGTGCGCGCGCCGCGCTGGATGCAGCGGAGCGGCTTGGAATGGGCCTATAGGCTATTTAAAGAACCTAAGCGTCTAAAACGCATTTGGGCCTTGCCGCTCTTTATGTGGAAGGTAGTTACGAGGAGAGTGACGGCGTGAACACCATTCTATTGCGGGAAAAAGCGCAGCTCATGCGCAGGCTGATCATGCAGAGCATTGCCGAAGCCGGTTCGGGGCATCCGGGCGGCTCTTTGTCTTTAGCCGAAATTATGAGCTATCTCTATTTCTTTCAGGCTAAATTGCACGCAACCGACCCCCTCTGTCCTGAGCGCGACCGTATTATTTTGAGCAAGGGCCATACCGCGCCAGTGCTTTATGCGGCCTTAGCCGCCAAGGGATATATCAGCGAAGCAGAAACCCTGACACTACGGAAATTAGGCTCGCGTTTGCAGGGACACCCCGATATGCGCAAGCTCCCCGGGGTAGAAATGTCGACGGGTTCACTAGGGCAGGGCTTATCGGTAGCCAATGGGCTAGCCATGGGCTTGCGTTTGCAGGGAAAGCCGAACAAAGTCTATGCGATACTAGGCGATGGGGAACTCCAAGAGGGCCAAGTGTGGGAGGCCGCCATGACGGCGGCGCACTACAAGCTCACTAACCTGACCGCTATTGTCGACTACAACGGGCTGCAGATTGACGGGCACACTTCGGCGGTGAAGCGCGTGGAGCCCTTAGCCGACAAATGGCAGAGCTTTGGCTGGCAGACGGTGACCGTGGACGGGCATTCGTTTACCGATCTTTACCGCGGCTTCCACACCGAGCGCGATGGTTCGCCGCTCGTAGTTATCGCCCGCACGGTGAAAGGCAAAGGCGTGGACTATATGGAGAACGTGGCAGATTGGCATGGCAAAGCACCGAGCAGAGAGCAGGCGCGCCAGTACGCCGAGATGTTAGGAGTGAGCAAAGATGCAGGCTAAACTTGAAGCAACGCGCGACGCCTATGGACGCGCCCTCCTTACACTCGGAGAAACACGCCCTGATATGGTGGTGCTCGATGCTGACCTCTCTAAGTCCACCAAGACGGCGGGCTTTGCCGCCAAATACCCAGAGCGCTTTTTTAATATTGGTATCGCGGAGGCCGACCTGATGGGCACAGCGTGCGGTTTGGCTTTGGCGGGGTTTAAGCCGTTTGCCAGCACCTTCGCCATTTTTGCTACAGGGCGGGCGTACGACCAAGTGCGCAACAGCGTAACGTATCCTCGGCTGCCGGTAGTAATTGCGGCTACTCATGCCGGACTAACTGTAGGGCCTGACGGCGGTTCGCACCAATCCATTGAGGACATAGCGCTGATGCGCGTGTTACCGGGGATGCAAGTTTGGGTGCCCGCGGACGGAGAAGAAGCCTACCAGATGATTTTGGCGGCGGCGACAGTAGAGTCGGGGCCAGTGTATGTGCGTTTAGGACGCCAGCCCGTGCCGCGCGTTTCTCCGGAGGGCTATGCCTTTGTGCCTGGCACAGCCTGTGTGCTTGGGGAAGCCGCCCCCGTGGCAATAATCGCTTGCGGCGTGATGGTAGACGCTTCGCTGCAGGCAGCTCGGCTGTTGCAGGAGCAAGGCATTCGCTCTCAAGTCATAAATATGAGCAGCATAAAGCCACTGGACAAAAGCTTACTCGCGTCAGTGGCAGGGAGATGCGAACTAATTGTTACTGTGGAAGAGCACTTGGTGGCGGGGGGGCTGGGCAGCGCGTGCGCGGAGGCTCTTGCCGCCAACAAAGCCCGCCCCCCGCACTTAATGATCGGCGTCGAAGATCGCTTCGGACAATCCGGCGAACCGCAGGAGCTCCTCGCGGCTTACGGCCTCACCCCGGAACGCATCGCCTCGCGCATTCTGCAGGCCTTAGCACAATAAGAGGGTACTTCGCCTAGTTTCGGTTAGCTTCTAAGAGCACCGGCAGAATCATGGGACGCCGCCGGGTTTTTTCGTAGAGAAAATTAGCGAGCGGCTCACGGATGGCGTTGCGCAAAGCGACCCAATCCGTGTGATCTTGCAGCGCCTTGTGTAGCGCGACGCTGACGTTTAACTCAGCTTGACTAAGCAGGTCCTCTGACTCCTTAACGTAGACAAACCCGCGCGAGATAATATCCGGCCCGGCGATAACTTTGCGCGCACTGCGGTCGACAGTGGCAGCCACGACCATCACACCGTCGGCCGCTAACTGCTGCCGGTCGCGCAGTACAACATTGCCGACATCGCCGACGCCGATGCCATCTACCAGCACAGAACCCGCAGTAACGCTGCCGACTACGCGCGCGGAATCCGGCGTGAACTCCACCACGTGGCCGTTCTCTACACTGAGGACGGCCGATGCGTCGTAGCCCATCAGTTGGGCTAGGTCACTAAAGGCTGCCTGATGCTGGTATTCGCCATGACATGGCACCATAAACTTTGGCCGCGTCATATTGATAAGCAGCTTTAGCTCCTCGCGGCTGGCGTGCCCGGAGACATGCACGTCGGCGATGCCTTGGTAAATAACGCGCGCGCCGGCTTTAGACAGGCTGTCAATTACCTTGCTCACGAGTTTTTCGTTGCCGGGCACGGGCGTAGACGAGAAGATAACGGTGTCGCCCGGCACGATGTTAATGCGTGGATGGGAGCCAGCGGCCATGCGGGTCAGCCCCGACAAAGGCTCCCCTTGGCTGCCGGTGGAAACAATCACGATACGGTCGGCTGCAAGACTATCCAGTTCTTCAATCTCAACGTAGGCGGAGTCAGGGTAGGTCAAGTACCCCAGCTCGGTGGCTACTTCTACGTTTTTGATCATGCTGCGTCCGACAACGGCGACCTTGCGCCTAAAACGCACAGCCGTATCGAAAACCTGCTGAATGCGGTGGATGTTGCTGGCAAAAGACGCCACAATCAGCCTGCCCTTAGCTTTACCAAAAATGTCCTCGAACACTTTGCCTACATCGCGCTCGGACTTTGTGTAGCCTAAGCGGTGAGCATTTGTTGCGTCAGACAGCATGCCTAGGACACCCTCATTACCGAGTCGTGTCAGCGTGAAGTAGTCGGTCACTTTGCCGTCCACAGGAGTCTGGTCGAGCTTGAAGTCGCCGGTATGCAGGATCGTCCCTACCGGTGTCTTAATGGCGAGCCCTATACTATCTGGAATACTGTGGTTTACGTGGAAACATGTAAGCTGAAAGCTACCGATTTTTACTTCCTCACCCGCCTTGACTTCCTTCAGCACAGCATTAATGTTGTGCTCGTCAAGTTTTATTTTCAGCAGGCCAATGGTCAGACGCGTGCCGTACACGGGCACAGGGAGCTGTTTTAAGACATAGGGAAGAGCTCCGATGTGATCCTCATGACCGTGGGTGAGGAAAATAGCTTTTACCTTAGCTTGGTTTTCCAAGAGGTAAGTGATGTTAGGGATGACGTAGTCGACACCAAACATTTCGTCTTCGGGGAACTTCAGGCCAGCATCGATGACCACGATTTCATCGCGGTACTGATAGACAAACATGTTTTTGCCTATCTCACCCATACCACCAAGGGGAACTAAGAGTAATTTATCGGACACAGCTTGAACCAACCTTTCTCGGGAATTGCCGTCAATTTACAGCGCGAAAAAACAGGAATTAAGGAGAGATTTGTCGAAAGCGACACAGTACAGCTTGGTTACACGAAAGGAAAGAGAATATGCTCGAATTTCGCAAGGTCACCAAGGCCTATCCCAATGGGCCGATAGCGCTTAACGACGTCACCCTGAGCGTTTCACAGGGCGAGTTTGTGTTCGTAGTTGGGCAGAGCGGCGCGGGGAAAACCACATTAACTAAGCTCCTGCTGCGGGAAGAAAAGCCGACGCAGGGCCAGATTATCCTTAACGGCCGTGACATCACCAAAATGAGAGCCGGCGAGATCCCCTACCTTAGACGGTCGATCGGGGTTGTGTTTCAAGACTTTCGCCTGATGCCTAACTGGACGGTGGAAGAAAACGTCGCTTTCGCCATGGTGGTCGTCGAGGCCTCGCCGCGGCTGATTCACAGGCGCGTGGCCAAGGTGCTTGAGCTTGTTGGGTTGACTCACAAGGCCAAGCAGCTACCGGGCAAGCTGTCGGGCGGGGAACAACAGCGGGTAGCTCTCGCGCGAGCAATAGCAAACCAGCCGGCCTTCGTTATCGCCGACGAACCTACAGGGAATTTGGACCCCGAAACTGCCTGGGGTATAGTCAAACTGCTCCTCGAGATAAACGCCGCTGGTACAACTATGCTAATGGTAACTCATGCAAAGCAAATTGTCGACTCCTTACGCAAACGAGTTGTGGCCTTAGAGGGCGGTTGTGTAGTACGTGACGAGGAGCGCGGTGTTTACCATGGTTAAACCCCGCACCTTTGGCTACTTCTTTCAATCTGCGGGCAGCAGCCTCGTGCGCAATAGCTGGATGACGCTTGCCTCTATCGGTACGGTGGCGGTCGCCTTGCTGGTGCTTGGCGTCTTTATGCTATTGGCGGTAAACATCGGCGCTATGGCCGCACAGGTCGAAGCGCAAGTTGAGCTTACGGCTTACCTTGCGGACATAAGTAGCCAGCAGCGGTCACAGCTTGAGGCTGAGCTTAAAGCCATCCCGGGGGTAGCAGAGGTTACTTTTGTCTCGCGGGAAGAGGCATGGCAAAAGCTGCTGGAGTGGTATGGCGATAACCGCCACTTCCTTGCCGGGTGGGAGGACGATAACCCGCTGCGCGAAGCCTTTGTCGTACGCGCTGAGTCGGCTTTTCGCGTAGGGGAAATTGCAGCGGCGGTAGCGAGACTGAGAGGCGTAGAGGAAGTAATCTACGGGCGCGAGATTGTGGAGCAGCTTCTCTCCATAACCCGCGCAGTGCGCGGCGTAGGCATAGGGCTAACGGCAGGGCTCGCGCTTGCAGCCATGTTTATCATTGCCAACACCATCCGGATAACTGTCTTTGCGCGGCGCCGGGAGATTAGCATCATGCGTTATGTCGGCGCTACAGCTTGGTTTGTGCGCTGGCCCTTTATCATTGAGGGACTAGTCCTAGGCCTAATTGGCGCGGTGGTGGCTTCCTCGGTACTGGCTTGGGGGTACTACTTTGCTGTGCGGTCTTTGGCCGCAGCCATCCCCTTCTGGCCCTTTGTCGCTCCTTGGCCGCTATTGCAGAGCCTCGCACTCGCGCTGCTTTGTCTTGGCGCGCTGATCGGTGTGGTTGGCAGCGGGATGTCGGTGCGACGCTACTTGGACGTATAGGAGGCGGGATAATGTTAAGGCGAATTCTAGCGGCGTTGGCGGTAGCGCTTTTGCTCCTGCCGCTTGGCGTCGAAGCTAACACCGACCTTGAAGCCAGGCAGCGTGAACGCCGACAAGTGCAGCAGCGTATGCAAGAAGCTGAACGGCGGGCCGCAGCAGCCGACCGGCAGGCGCGGAGCGTCTTGAGTGAGCTGCAGACAATAGAGCGAAACATTGACCGTACCACGCAAGAAATACGTACCCTAGAGAGCAGATTGCGCACGGCGGAAAGTGAACTCCGGCGACTGACGCGGGAATTTGATGACGCGTCACAGCGTCTGACTAGGCGAAACGCCCAGCTCGGTATGCGGCTGCGCGCCCTGTATGAACGCGGCGCGGTTAGTTACCTCGAAGTGCTGTTTCAAGCCCGGAGCTTCGCCGACTTTATCAGCCGCTTTAGTCTGCTGCGCATGGTGATAAATCAGGATATCGCAATTTATCACGCAGTGCAAGAGGAACGGGCCATAGTCGCGGAGCGTAGAGAAAGGGTCGAGGAGCGGCGCGCGGAAATTTCCTCGCTTCGCGAGCAGAAGCGGGTACAACAGACCAGCTTACAGAGCCGTGCCTCTAGTCGCACCGCCATTCTTACTAGCTTAAACCAAGACAAAGCGGAAGCAATTCGCGCGTACAACGAGCTTAACCGCTTAGCGGAAGAATTAGACCGCGTCATCAGGGAGCTTGAAGAGCGTATGCGCGGTGTAGGCACAGGGCGGTTCATTTGGCCGGTTCCCGGGCACACCCGCATCACCTCCCCCTTTGGCTGGCGGATACACCCCATTTTCCGCACGCGGGAGTTCCACAGCGGCATTGACATTGGGGCGCCGAGCGGCCGGAACATCGTGGCCTCTGACAGCGGGATTGT
>QLUS01000022.1 GCA_018725535.1 Bacillota bacterium | reverse complement strand
ACTATCACCAAGGCTCGGCCCAGACGCGTTTCGAGCAACGATCGCCAGCTCAACTACTACCAGCGCTCATTAAAGTGGGCACTTAGCAAAAAAGCTGTGGTGGCTCTAGTTACTGTGTCTTTGCTGGTCGGCAGTCTGCTTACCTTTAGCCACATCGGGGGCGAATTCATCCCCAGTATGGACCAAGGCGAAATGAGTGTTACCGTTACTTTGCCTGCGGGAAGCACTCTCGCCGATACGCAGGCAACGACTAGGGAGATACTAGACTACCTGCTAGCACGCGCGGAGGTAGAGACAGTGTCCACTGCTATGGGCGAGGCGGGAGGCGGGCGTGGTCCGATGGGGACGGCGCGGGGCCGTGCAAATCGCGCCTCGATGACAGTGGTGCTAAAACCAGGATATCGCGGGGATGTGCTCGCAGGGGAGATCACAGAGAAATACGCCGATTTCGCCCCCGCGAGGGTGCGTGCTTCGGCCGCTGCTGGCATGGGGGCGGCGGGATAATGTCAGGCGGAGGCAATGTGCAGATCAATGTGTCTGGCCCCAGCCTAGAAGGATTGCGCCTACACACCGACCGACTTAAGGAAATGGTCGCCGCAGTCGAGGGAGTCACTGAAGTTCGCGACAACGCCGCAGTAGGTGCTAACGAGCTTGTGGTGCGTGTTGACCGAGAAAAAGCAACTAGGCTGGGCCTCGCTCCTGTCTCGATCGCTCAAGCTGTGCGTACTGCGTTTCAAGGTGAAACCGTGGCCCGACTCCCGCGTGACGGACGGGAACTTGATGTCAATGTGAGCCTTGCGGATTCTGCTCGTCAGAGCGTCACAGACCTCGAAAACTTAGTAGTTGCGGTAACGCAAGGGCAGGTGGTGCGGCTTAAGCAGGTAGCGGTTATCGAGCATGGGGTCGGCCCGGCATCGATCAACAGGCGTGCGAACCAGCGTTACATCTCAATTACAGGCACTATTGCAGGGCGTGACCTACAGAGCGTATCGCGCGACTTGCAGGTCAAGCTTGATGCACTCGAGCTCCCCGCAGATTATCGCGTGGAAATAGCCGGTGACATGATGGAAATGCAGGAGGCATTTAGCGGACTGATCACCGCGCTAATTCTTGCCGTGGTCTTGGTGTACATGGTAATGGCCGCACAGTTTGAGTCTCTCCTCTATCCGTTGATTGTCATGTTTACCATGCCGCTAGCCGTCATTGGCGTTCTCTTTGCCTTGTTCTTCGCGGGACAAAGTTTTAATGTCCCTTCCGTAATGGGGGTTATCGTCTTGGCCGGGATTGTGGTGAGCATTGCCATTATCGGGGGGCTCACGGTGTCTACGCTGCTCACTCTCTACGTCATCCCTGTGGCCTACGACCTCGCTACCTTGCGTCGACGGGAAGCGTAAGTCTACGTATAAAACTATACTTCATGAACAAAATTTCACGTCCCCGGTGTTCTAAAACTATACTTCATGAACAAAATTTCACGTCCCCGGTGTTCGTCCCCGGTGCTGCGTCCCCGGTGTTCTGCGTCCCCGGTGTTCGCGTCCCCGGTGTTCTGCGTCCCCGGTGTTGCGGTGGTGAAATGCGGGCTCACGTGGTACAATAGGCCGGGGTGACAGCGTTGCGCATTCTGTGCCCGCGTGAGCATACGGCTACAGACGAATACATTGCCGAAGCGGCTGCCATTTTACGAAATGGCGGCCTAGTGGCATTCCCCACAGAAACTGTGTACGGGTTAGGCGCGCGTTTTGATTGCCCCGAGGCCGTCAGACGCCTCTTTGCCGCTAAGGGGCGACCTGCGGACAATCCATTAATCGCGCACATTTCCCATCCAAAACAACTTACAGAGCTGGTCGCAGAAATGACGCCCTTAGAAGAGCGACTTATGCTGACCTTTTGGCCTGGACCGCTTACGCTTGTGCTCCCGAAAACCGAGGCTGTGCCCGCACTCATTACTGGCGGCCTCGCCACTATCGGCGTGCGCATGCCCGCCCACGATATCGCGCTCGCCCTGATTACCGCGACAGGTAGGCCAATCGTGGCACCGAGCGCTAATTTATCAGGGCGACCAAGTCCCACCACCGCCAAACACGTAGCGCAAGACTTAGGCGAGTGTATTGATGCTCTAGTGGACGGCGGCGAGACGCGACTCGGGCTAGAATCTACGGTTGTGCAAGTGCGCGGCAAAGTTATCTACATATTGCGCCCCGGCAGTATTACACGGGAGATGCTAGTAGAGGAGACGGGTCTAGCGGTGCAGGGGGGTACGGCTACCAGTGAAGAACCACAAGACACACCCCTTGCTCCAGGCATGAAGTACAAGCACTACGCACCGCGCGCGGCTGTTATTGTGTATGAAGGACAGGCGGTGAGCGATATCGCTGCCGAAATAGAAGGCGATCCCAAGGATCTTGCGGTAATAGCTTTTCGGGACACGTTAGCTGCCTTGCCGGAATGCGTTGCCCGCTTTACGCTGGGCGAGCGGGGGCAAGCCGATACGGCCGCGAAAAAACTTTATGCTTATCTCAGGGAAATTGACGATCTAGGTCTTATGCGTGTGCTTGTGGAGGGGATAGCCCCTATCGGACTCGGAGAGGCTGTAATGAACCGGTTGTATAAAGCCGCAACGCAAGTTAAAGGGAGGTAAGCGTGTGAGGATCTTGTTTGTGTGCACTGGGAACACCTGTAGAAGTGCGATGGCCGAAGCCATGTTTAGGCGCGACGCCGGACATGAAGTGCGCTCGGCGGGGGTAGCGGCAGACGCGGGAGCAGAGGCATCGCCGGGCGCTGTGGCTGCTTTAAAACGGAAGGGACTTAGCCTCAGCGCGCATCGTGCGCAAGCGCTCAGTCAAGAGTTAGTGGAGTGGGCAGACCTAATTCTTACCATGACCCGAGGCCACAAAGAGACTGTGCTAAGCCATTTCCCCACAGTCCGCGCCAAGACATTTACCCTAAAGGAATTCCCTCGCGGCGAGGCAGAACGACAAGCTACCGAAGAAAGACTGCACGCCCTACATCAGAGCATGGATGAGAAGCGCCGTCAGTTTGCGGCCGCCAAATCGCCCAACATATCCGAACTCGAGCAGCGCCGCAAGTCTCTGATGTTGGAAATCGCCGACACTGAAGGACATCTGGCCAAACTGCGCAGTGAGCTTAGAGAACTTGTGTATCCCGAGCGCGAGGAAATAGAGCGGCTAGAGAGTGTGCTTGCTGCCTACGATGTAGTTGACCCCTTCGGGCAGGATGAGGAGACATATAACGCCTGCGCGACAGAAATCGACGCGTTGTTGCTTGAGGTGTCAAAAAAGCTCAGTGCACTGTCTGATGTGGTAGAATAGCAGCATGAAAATATCTCTTGGCAGTGACCACGCAGGACTAGCTCTAAAACAAGAAATTGTCCTATATCTTAAGCGCGCGGGACACACAGTTCTAGACAGGGGCACCAGTACGGACGCCTCTGTTGATTATCCTGATTTCGCCACACTCGTATGTAACGACATAATCAGCGACGAGGCCGAGCGGGGGATACTCGTCTGCGGCACGGGCATTGGTATGAGTATTGCCGCCAACAAGCACGCCGGTATCCGCGCCGCTCTCTGCCACGACACCTTTTCCGCCCGCGCTACGCGTGAACATAACGATGCAAACGTCCTGTGCCTAGGCCAGCGCGTTATTGGGGCTGGCTTGGCGCTAGATATAGTTACCGTTTGGCTGGGAGCCGAGTTTGCCGGGGACAAGCACTTGCGTCGTCTAGAGAAGATTGCGCGGCTTGAGAAAGCCTAGCGCTAGGACATAGATTAAGACAAAAGAGGAGAGAGGAATATGAGTCTAAGAGCCATTGACCCAGAAATCTCAGGCGTTTTAGAGCAAGAGCTTATCCGTCAGCAAGACCATTTGGAGCTGATTGCCTCCGAGAACTTCGTGAGCAAGGCCGTCCTCGAAGTCATGGGCTCTGTGCTAACCAACAAGTACGCTGAAGGATATCCTGGGAAACGCTATTACGGAGGCTGCCACGTCGTCGACCGTGCCGAAGACCTTGCTCGCAACCGCGCCTGCAAGCTGTTTGGGGCGGAGCACGCTAATGTGCAGCCGCACTCCGGCGCGCAAGCGAATATGGCGGTGTACTTTGCCTGTTTGAACCCAGGCGACACTGTGCTCGGCATGAACCTGGCGCACGGCGGGCACCTCACTCACGGCAGTCCCGTCAATTTCTCTGGTCTCCTCTATAAGTTTATCCCCTACGGTGTAGGCACAGACGGCTTTATTGACTATCACGAGGTAGAACAGCTGGCACTTACTCATCGCCCGAAGCTTTTGGTGGCGGGGGCTAGCGCTTACCCGCGCGTTATTGACTTTCAGCGTCTGCGCGCGATAGCCGATGCCTGCGGCGCGCTGTTTATGGTAGATATGGCCCATGTCGCAGGGCTTGTCGCAACCGGTCATCATCCCAGCCCAGTGCCGTTTGCGCCCTTCGTCACCACAACTACACATAAGACGCTGCGCGGCCCGCGCGGCGGCATGATCCTCTGTACCGCCGACTGGGCGAAAGCGATCGATAAGGCTGTTTTCCCCGGTATGCAAGGCGGACCCCTGATGCACATCATCGCGGCTAAGGCCGTATCTTTTCTCGAGGCGCTACAGCCGGAGTTTCACGGCTATCAAGACCAAGTAATAAGAAATGCGGCCGCTCTCGCAGACGCACTAAAGAACCGTGGATTTAAGCTAGTCTCTGACGGCACAGACAATCACTTGCTCGTAGTCGACCTGCGCAGCAAGGGGTTAAACGGCAAGGAGGCGGAGAAGGTGCTTGACTCCGTTGGCATAACTGTCAATAAAAACACCATCCCCTTTGACCCCGAAGGTCCGTTTACCACTAGTGGCATCCGCATCGGCACTCCGGCCATGACTACCCGCGGGATGGACGAAACGGCCATGCAAAGAATCGCGGATTTAATCGCGGATGCCCTAGAGAGTCCCGCTGATGACGCCGTTCATGCGCAAGTACGCGCCGGTGTGGCTGCGCTGTGTGGGCGCTTTCCGCTGTATAAGAGCGCCGAATAGGGGGAATACGCTTGAACCGCGTGCACCTAGTGGCGCATCCCATGATCCAGCACAAACTGACCTTTATCCGCGACAAGAACACCGGATCGAAAGAATTCCGTGACTTGGTGGAAGAAGTAGCTATGTTTCTCGCTTACGAGGTAACACGCAATCTCCCCCTCGTCGACTGCGCAGTGGAAACGCCTGTGGCCACGGCCCAAGCTAAGGTTATAGCTGGCAAGAAGCTAGGGATTATTCCTATTTTGCGCGCCGGTCTTGGGATGGTAAACGGCATGTTGCGCCTTATCCCGGCTGCCAAAGTGGGGCATATCGGCATCTATCGCGACCCGGACACGCTCTTGCCCGTGGAGTATTACGTAAAACTGCCAAGTGACGCAGCAGAACGCGAATTAATCGTGGTTGACCCAATGTTAGCGACAGGCGGTTCGGCTGTGGCGGCAATTAACTTCCTTAAACAGCGGGGCGCGCAGTCCATTAAGTTCGTGTGCCTTATTGCCGCACCTGAGGGCATCGATAAGGTGCACCGCCACCACCCCGAGGTCGACATCTTCACCGCTGCAGTGGACTCGCATCTTAATGAACACGCCTATATCGTTCCCGGCCTCGGTGACGCGGGCGACAGACTGTTTGGCACGAAATGACTAGGCCGAGCTGGGGAGAGTACTTTATGGCCATCACCCGCACGGTGGCCGAGCGCAGCACATGCCTACGCCGATGCGTAGGAGCGGTGGTTGTACTGGATAAGCGCATACTCACCACCGGCTACAACGGGGCGCCCACAGGGCTAGGGCATTGCTTGGACATAGGATGTCTGCGCGAGCAACAGAATGTCCCATCGGGTGAAAGACACGAGCTCTGCCGCGGTTTGCACGCCGAGCAGAACGCCATCATTCAGGCCGCTCTTTCAGGTGTGTCCATCAAGGGCGGTACTCTCTATACCACGCATTTCCCCTGCGTGCTCTGTGCCAAAATGCTGATTAACGCCGGTATCAAACGCATTGTGTTTTCCGACGGGTATCCCGACCTGCTTAGCCGAGAACTCCTGACAGAAGCGGGCTTGATGGTCGAAAAGATTTAGCGAAGGGCGGCGGCAAAATGGCCATCAAAGTCTTTACCGTGTTTGGTGTCCGGCCGGAGGCCATCAAGATGGCACCGGTTATTGCCGAACTTGCTCGACATAAAGAATTTAGTGTGTCCGTATGTGTCACCGGCCAGCACCGCGCCATGTTAGACCAAGTGTTGCGCTTGTTCAATATCGAGCCCAAGTACGACCTGAACATTATGCGCGAGCGGCAGACGCTACCTGAGACCTTTGCACGGGCTCTCACCGGGCTAGGCGGAATATTTAGCGCCGACCGCCCCGACATTGTGTTGGTGCATGGCGATACCTCCACAACTTTTGCCGGCAGTTTAGCTGCCTTTTACAGCCAAGTTCCGATTGGGCATGTCGAAGCGGGCCTGCGTACTCACCACAAATATTTGCCCTTCCCCGAGGAAATAAACCGCAAGTTGACCGGGGCACTAGCGGACATACACTTCGCCCCGACGGAGACTGCCAAACGCAATCTGCTCAGGGAGGGCGTCAGCGACGCGAGCATCTACGTCACCGGCAATACCGTTATTGACGCGTTGGCTACGACTGTGCGGCCGGACTACGAGTACCATGAACCCGCTCTTAGGCAGGTGGTAGCCGAGACTCAGGGCAGGATTCTGCTAGTAGAGGTGCATCGGCGGGAAAATTGGGGCGAGCCCATGCACGAGATGTGCCTAGCGCTGCTTGATATACTAACTGCGTTTCCTGACTGCCATATCGTTTTCCCCGTACACCTTAACCCCGCTGTGCGCGAGGTTGTAACCCCACACCTTGCGGGGCACTCCCGCATTACTTTACTTAACCCGCTGGACACCGACGACTTCCATAATCTCATGGCGCGCTCCTACCTTATCCTTACTGATTCCGGCGGTCTGCAGGAAGAGGCCCCCTCGCTTGGTGTACCAGTGCTTGTATTGCGCAACAACACCGAACGGCCCGAGGCGGTAGAGGCCGGCACAGTGCGCGTGGTTGGGACGTCGCGCGCGGGGATTGTAGCTCATGCGCGCGAACTCCTCGGGGATAGTGCGGCTTACCAGGCAATGAGTAAGGCCGTTAATCCCTATGGCGACGGGAAGGCATCCGGCCGCATCGCCAAAGCATTGCTGCACTTCTTCGGACACACGACAGAGCGGCCATGGGAATGGACGTACTAATTCACTATATTAAGAAGCGAAGCCATGCTGTTGCCTGTGGCCTGAAGAATGTGTAGTATAGTGGGGGCAGCAGAACTGGTGGCACAACCTGTTCTGAAGGGAGGTGATGTGGATGCAGGATGTTTTGCAGAAGATTAAGGCTGCGGAAACTCAGGCCGAGCAGATGGTGCAGGCAGCCAAAGCGGACGTAGCTAGGCGGTTAGAGAAAGTCGAGCTTGAGTCCAAGGCATTGTTGCAGAGTGCGGTAAGCCTAGCTCAGCACAAAGCAGAGAGCATAATCGAGCAGGGGACGGCAAGCGCTCAGGCCAAAGCTCACGAAGTCGCGCTGCAGTCAGACGCCGAGTGTACTAGAATACGACAACAGGCAAGCGCGCGGCTTAGTGCCGCGGTAAAGCTGATACGAGAGAGGGTAATGACGCGCGATGGCCGTAGCTAGAATGCGAAAAGTGCATATCATCGCCCACTTGTCCCGTAAGGCGGAGCTTGTGGCGACATTGCAGGAATGGTCTGTGCTTCAGCTTGCTGTGGTTCCGCAAAAGGAGCGTCACCAGAAGTCGCAGACTAGTGCTACCGTAGTTTCCGCAAGCGAATCCGAGGCCGCGCAGGCAGACATCGGCCGTGCTCTAGCCTATCTTAGGCGGTTTGACGACTACAAAGAGGGCTTAATTGACAGTTTTATGGGCCTTAAAGCTGGCGTTTCCCCCGAGCTAGATGAACAAATCCGCGCTGGTTTTGATGGACGTGCCGCAGCCCAGCAAACGCGGGAGTACGATAAACGGCTGACGGAGATTGCGTCCGAACGACGCCAACTGCAGGCAGAACAAAGCGCTCTCTTAGCTTGGTCTAGCCTCAGCGTAAGGCTTAAGGCAGAGCTTAGCGGCACCGTAAACATAAGTTTTGGCACGGTAGCCCAAAAGGATATGAATGCTTTCCTGCAGCGCTTGGATACCCAGTGCCAAGGGCTTTTTCACCTCGAGCAAGTGAAGGTTGCCAGCAATAAGGTAAACGTAGCCGTAGTTTACCATGCCTCTGTGTCTCCGGCAGTAATCAAGGAAGCCATGTTTACGCCAACTACGCTTAGCACAGGCGAAGAGACGCCTGCAGAAGCTTTGTCAGCAGTATTTCATAAGCTCCAAGCGCTCGATGCCGAGACACAGGCCATCACCGCGGCGAGTGTTCTCCTTGTACGGGATAAACTTAAGCTTCAAGTGCTGTACGATCATTATGGGTCGCTACTGCAGCGCGAACGCGCGGCGGCAGGTACGCAGGATACGCGGCAGACTTTTTGGCTTGAAGGGTGGACGGACGCCGATACCGAGGCGCGCCTTACCGAGCTCTTGGCGCAGCGGTTCCCCGAAGTCTACGTTCGCTTCGACGATCCGCAGCCTAACGAAAAACCTCCCATTAAACTTAAGAACGTACAGTTGGCTCGGCCCTTTGAGTTAGTAACGAACATGTACGGTTGGCCGATGTACACCGAGGTAGACCCCACCATGGCGCTAGCTCCCTTCTTTGGGCTTTTCTTTGCCCTTGCGCTGGGGGATGCCGGTTACGGTTTGCTGGTCTTGGCCGCCTGCTGGTGGTTTATGCGCAAGTATAAGCCGGACGCAGTTTCAAGCAAATTCTTTCACCTGTTTATCATATCCGGGGTCATCTCTGTTGTCGTCGGCTTCGCTGTTAATGGTTTCTTCGGCAACTTGTTGGATTACGTACCGATTGAGTTCGTTCGGCAGATAAGACGTAGCCTCGTTATCATTAACCCCATGACCAATCCCATGGGCATGATGGTGTTTTCGATAGCTCTAGGCGTCGTGCATATCCTGCTCGGCATATGCCTAAAAGCCTTTATGACTTGGAAGAGCGGGGACAAGCTAGGCGCCCTTTTAGATCAAGGTTCATGGCTGTTTCTGCTAAGTTCTCTAGTCTTGCTTGCCGTGACAAGTTCAGTGCAGGGGCTTAGCTCCTATGCTAGTTTGACGCAATACGCATCGGTGCTCGGGGCCGTACTCGTGGTACTCACGCAAGGGAGAAGCGCGAAGGGAATTCTAGGCAAGTTTGGGCTTGGGCTCTATGCGCTATACGGGGGCGTAGGCTACTTTAGTGACGCTTTATCCTATACCCGCTTAATGGCGCTGGGAATGGCGAGCGCGGTAATTGCCATGGTCATCAACACTATTGCTATGAGGATGATGATGCCCATCCCCGTGGTGGGGTGGATAGGAGCTTTGCTTTTGCTGGTCGGTGGGCATCTCTTTAACCTGTTACTTTCTGGCCTCGGGTGCTTTGTTCACTCTGCCCGTCTGCAATTTGTCGAGTTCTTCACTAAGTTTTTTGAGGGTGGCGGCGTTCCGTTCAAGCCCTTCCGACGCGAATCGAAATTTACCGTAGTACGTGGATAGACTTAACAACATTAGAAAACGGAGGATGAAGATAATGGAATGGTTAGGCATCAATGCTGGTCTAGGACTGGCAATTCTCGGGGCGGCACTGGCAGTTTTTCTCGGTGGTACGGGGTCTAGTATCGGTGTAGGTATAGCCGGGCAGACTTCGGCGGGGATTATGTCCGAAGACCCAGAGAAATTTGGTAAGCTCTTGCTCTTGCAAGCACTGCCGGGTACGCAGGGGGTTTACGGTCTGCTGATTGGCTTTTGGATACTCATTAGATTGACCGGCGTAGAAGTAGTGACCGTCGACCAAGGGTGGCAATTGCTATTTGCCTGCCTCCCAGCTGCCATTAACGGGCTGATGAGCGGAATCTGGCAAGGGAAAGTGTCTGCTGCAGCCATGAACATCATCGTTAAGCATCCTGATGCCTCCGGTAAGGCGCTTATCCTGCCTGCTATGGTAGAGACTTACGCCATCTTTGGCCTTCTCGCCAGCCTGCTTTTGACCAACAGAGTTGTTTTCTAAGCAGCGCTCGATAAGGAGTTGATCGTGTGTCCATAGAAAAGATACTTGCTAAGATTCTTGGCGATGCAGAAAAACAAGTGCAAGCAATCTACGCCGCAGGTTATGCCAACGAAGAGGCTAGGCTCGCGGCAGCTAAACAACAGGCTGTCGCGCAAGGCGAGGGTATTATTACCGGTGCCGAGGCGCGCGTGGTCGAAGAAGAAGCGCGCCTGCTAACTGCGGCTAGACTTGACGCGAGAAAGAAACTGCTTGCGGTTAAGCAGTCCGTGATGGAAGAAGCTTTTGCCAAAGCTTTGGCCGCACTGCGCGCGTTGCCTGTTCACGAGCAAAGACAGCTGCTTAAGGCAATGATACTAAGCGCCGTTGAGACAGGCGAAGAGAAAGTAGCATGCGCTCGGGAAGACAGCCAGGTCTTTCAGCCGGCCTTTCTAGAGGAAGTTAACGCGGCATTAACAGCTACGGGCAGACGAGGGCAACTGACACTCTCCGCAGAACACCTCCCGACGGGCGGCGGCTTTTACCTGCTAGGTGAGAGCCTTGAAATCAACGTCACTTATCCAATTTTGCTCAAGTCTGTGCGGGAGCAGCTCGAACCGGAAGTGGCAACGGTGCTGTTTAGTTAGTATTCACTACTTAGGCGCCCCGTGAAGGAGTGAAGAATTTGTCCATTTCACATGACTCTCGCTACGCCTATGCTGTTGGCCGCATTAGAGTCCTTGAGACTAGACTGCTCGATATGAGCAAGCTCGGCCGCATGGTAGAGGCGAAGAGTGCCGATGAGGCGCTGCGCATTTTAGGCGAGACCGAGTACGCCGACTTAGTGTCACGCGCGGCAGGACCGCAAGACTACGCGGCGGTCACAGCTGGGGAAATCACCCGGGTCTACAGCCTGATGAAGAAGCTCTTGCCCGATGAGGCGCTAGTGGACCTCTTTCTGATTAAGTACGACATCCACAACATGAAGGTAGCGCTAAAGGCCCAGTTCCAAGGACAGAATTTCGAGCACTTGTTCATAGATGCGGGCCTAGTCCCGGCAAAACTGATGCCCTATGTTTGTCAACAAGAAAAACTTCAAGGCGTTCCGCCGGAGTACTACGCGTTTGCTAGTGCTGCGGCTCTCGCCTACGAAGAAAGCAAAGACCCTAAGGTCATCGACTTAGTGCTTGACCGCATGCAGTACTCCCACACCGCAGCGATGGCAGAAAAGCACGGCTACGCTTTTTTAGCGCGGTTTCTCGCCAGTCAGGCTGACCTCGCTAACATCCGGAGCCTCGTGCGCACTAAGCGTTTAGGACGCGGCCGGGATTATCTCGCGGGGAACCTTCTCCCCGGGGGAACTGTACCGCAAGCTGTGTTGCTCGAAGCGTTAACTGAAGAGTGGACCGCGATAATCGCGCGTTTTAGTTCTTCACCTTACCAAGCAGTCGTCGAGCAGGGTATTAATGCTCTACTTGAATCGCGCGGTTTGACCATGCTCGAAAAGCTAAGCGACGGGTTTTTGGCCGAGCTCTCGCGCTCAGTGCGGTTCCAAGCTTTCGGGCCTGAGCCAGTGCTCAACTATATACTGGCTAAGGAGAACGAAGTAAGAAATATTCGCATCGTTATGCTTGGCAAGCTTAACGGTGTGCCTAACGAGGAAATTCGCGAAAGGCTGCGTGAAGGGTATGCATAAGATTGGCCTAATTGGCGACAGCGACACCATCCGCGGTTTCAGCGCGCTAGGCCTCGCTACCTTTGAAGTCATCGACCGTGCCGGGGCAGTGGCGGCAGTGCAAGCAGCCCTTAAGGGCGGTTTCGCTGTGGTGTTTATCACTGAGCGCATCTACCCTCAGGTGGAATACCTTATTCGTGCGGCACGGGAGAGCACCTTGCCCGTTTTTACCGTGATTCCCGACAATCAGGGCAGCACCGGACTTGGACAAATGCGTCTCCGCAAAATGGTGGAGAGGGCTATCGGGGTAGATATTCTTTTCAAGGAAGAGGGAAAGACGAATGGCTAATACCACACGGCAGGAAGGCGTTATTGTCAAAGTCTCCGGGCCCTTGGTCATTGCCGCCGGTATGTCACATGCGCGCATGTATGACATGGTCATGGTAGGAGACAAAGGGTTAATTGGCGAGATAATCGAAATGCGCTGTGATTGCGCCTCTATACAAGTTTACGAGGAGACGGCGGGCGTAGGCCCCGGCGAACCGGTGATTTCTACAGGGTCTCCGTTGTCGGTTGAGCTCGGCCCTGGGCTTATGACGTCAATTTACGACGGCATCCAACGCCCCCTAAACAAGATTGCCGAGATAACAGGAGCATTTATCACCCGCGGCATTCAGGTGCCCAGTCTCGACCGCGAGCGAAAGTGGGATTTTGTACCGGTAGCTGCGGTAGATGAGCAGGTACAACCGGGTATGGTGCTTGGTACCGTACGCGAGACAGTGCTCGTAACGCACAAGGTGATGGTTCCACCCGGCCTACGTGGCCGCGTGGAGTGGATACACGCCGGGCAAGCGACAGTTACCGATGTCGTAGCTCGCCTCGTCACTGACGGCGGCACCGTGTCACTTACCATGATGCAGAAGTGGCCTGTGCGCAAAGGCCGCCCCTATGCCGAGAAGCGCACTCCTGCCACGCCGCTTACCACCGGCCAGCGCGTGATTGACATGTTCTTCCCCGTAGCTAAGGGCGGCGTAGCTTGCGTCCCCGGCCCCTTTGGTTCAGGCAAAACTGTTGTGCAGCATCAGCTTGCTAAGTGGGCTGACGCGGAGATCGTCGTTTACGTAGGGTGCGGTGAGCGCGGCAACGAAATGACCGACGTACTTATGGAATTTCCCGAATTGCACGACCCTAAAACCGGGGAGCCGCTGATGGAGCGTACGGTGCTGATCGCCAATACCTCGAACATGCCTGTAGCGGCGCGCGAGGCATCGATTTACACTGGTATAACTATTGCCGAGTACTACCGCGACATGGGCTATTCAGTCGCGCTGATGGCTGATTCCACCTCTAGGTGGGCAGAGGCACTGCGCGAGATATCCGGTCGTCTAGAGGAAATGCCGGGGGAAGAAGGGTATCCCGCCTATCTAGGGTCGCGCGTAGCGGAATTTTACGAGCGCGCAGGCAGCGTTGTTAACCTTAACGGCACTACAGGCTCGCTGACGGCGATTGGCGCAGTGTCCCCGCCGGGCGGTGACCTGTCGGAGCCAGTGACGCAGTCTACGCTGCACATTGTGAAAGTTTTTTGGGGCCTTGACGCAAGGCTGGCGGAGTCACGCCATTTCCCCGCCATTAACTGGCTCTTAAGTTACTCGCTTTACGCGGAAAGGCTAGACGAATTCTTTGCCGCTAACGCCGGAAAGGACTGGCCCATCTACCGCAGGGATGCCATGCGCCTTTTACAGAAGGAATCTGAGCTCGAAGAAATCGTGCGCTTGGTCGGTATCGACGCTTTGTCCCCTGCTGACCGGCTGGCACTCGAGACGGCGAAGTCCATACGCGAAGACTTCTTGCACCAAAACGCCTTCCACGAAGTCGACACCTATACCTCTTTGCCTAAGCAGTACCGCCTCATGCGGCTGATTCTCACCTTCTACAAGGAGGCACAGGCGGCCATGGAGCGAGGGCTGCTGCTAGATCGCCTGCTAGAACTCCCGGTGCGGGTAGAGATTGCCCGCGCGAAGTACCTGCCGGAAAGCGAGATCGACCGTTTTGACGCCATCGAAGCCCGCATCCGCGAGCAATTGAAGTAAGGGGGGAATAAGAGCATGCAAAAAGAGTATCGCACGATTACCGAAATCTCAGGACCCCTCATGCTGGTGGATAAAGTTGAGGGCGTCAAGTACGAAGAGCTTGTAGAGATCGAGCTTCCAAGCGGCGAAATTCGCCGCGGGCGCGTTCTCGAAGCCATGAAGGGCAAGGCGCTGGTACAAATCTTCGAGGGCACATCCGGCATTAACATGGAAAAGAGCAAGGCGCGCTTCCTCGGCAAAGTTATTGAGCTGCCGGTGTCCCTAGATATGCTGGGGAGAGTGTTTGACGGCTTTGGCAATCCGCGTGACAAAGGGCCCGCCATCATACCGGACAAACGCCTTGACATTAACGGCAATCCCATCAATCCCTATGCCCGCGCTTATCCTTCCGAGTTTATCCAAACAGGTATCTCTACTATTGACGGCATGAATACACTGGTGCGCGGACAGAAGCTGCCTATTTTCTCGGGCTCAGGTCTGCCCCACGCTAAACTTGCTGCACAAATTGCCCGTCAGGCTAAGGTGCTTGGCAGTGACAGCGAATTCGCCGTCGTCTTTGCCGCCATGGGTATTACTTTTGAGGAAGCCGACTATTTCACGCGCGATTTTCGTAAGACCGGCGCCATCGACCGTGCGGTGCTGTTTGTCAATCTAGCTAACGACCCGGTTATCGAGCGTATCGCCACGCCGCGTATTGCCTTGACTTGCGCCGAGTATCTCGCGTACGAAAAAGGCATGCACGTGCTGGTGATTATGACCGACATGACCTACTACGCTGAGGCCCTGCGCGAAATCTCGGCCGCCCGCAAAGAAGTACCTGGGCGACGCGGGTATCCTGGCTACCTCTACACCGACCTATCCACGCTGTACGAGAGAGCGGGACGTATTCAAGGTCGGCCGGGTTCAATTACCCAGATTCCCATCCTCACCATGCCTGAGGACGATAAGACCCATCCCATCCCCGACCTCACCGGCTACATCACCGAAGGGCAGCTTATCCTTGGGCGTGAACTGCACCGCAAGGGTATCTACCCGCCAGTTGACGTATTGCCATCCTTGTCTAGGCTTAAGGACAAGGGTATCGGCGCGGGTAAGACGCGCGAGGACCACAGCGGCGTACTTAATCAGTTGTTTGCCGCCTACAGTCGCGGCAAAGAAGCCAAGGAACTGGCCATTATTCTCGGGGAAGCCGCACTGTCAGATGCGGACAAACGCTTCTCTAGGTTTGCGGACGAGTTTGAGCAGCGCTTTGTCAACCAAGACGAGTATGCCGACCGTGACGTTGCCGCTACGCTGAATCTGGCGTGGGAGCTCATGGCGCTCCTCCCGGTGACGGAGTTAAAGCGCGTGCGCGAGGAACACATTAAGAAGTACTTGCCGACCGAAGCGAGGTAGGGAGCCGTGAACATTAGAGTCAACCCGACTCGCATGGAACTGCTTCGGCTGAAGAAGCGCGTGCGAGTAGCCAAGCGAGGACACAAACTGCTTAAGGACAAGCGCGACGAACTCATGAAGAGCTTTATGTCGCTGCTACGCAATGTCAAGCGCTTGCGCCTGACTGTGGAGCAGAAACTAAGGCTTGGCTATCAAAGCTTCCTCATCGCTCGCGCGGTGATGACACCGGAGATGCTCGATGAAGCGATCATGTTTCCTAAGCAGCGCATAGAGCTTGAGGTCGCGGAGAAACGCATGATGTCAGTTACCGCGCCAGTGTTCAGGTTGCGTCAGGAAGGCGACGTCTATGCCTATGGCATGGCCAGCACTTCGGGCGAGTTGGATATGGCGCTCGGCATTTTCGCGGAACTCCTGCCGACATTAATTGAGCTGGCGGGTATTGAACGCGCGCTTGAGCTCCTAGCCGAAGAAATCGAGCGCACGCGCCGCCGCGTAAACGCCTTGGAGTACGTGCTTATCCCTACATTAGAAGCCACCGTGAAGAGCATTTCCATGAAGTTATCGGAGCAAGAACGCGGTGCCATCTCGCGATTAATGAAGATTAAGGACGTAGTGCGTGCCAAGTAATCGCGCGCTTGGGAGTCGACATTAGTATATTGCTCTTTCCCCCGGTCAATAATTATCACCACAGGGGAGGGAGTATAGAATCATGACGAAAGTAATAGCAGGACTCTTAGTGGTGCTCGTAGGTCTCTTAGGGAGCGCTCTAGCCACGCAAGTTCCATCGCCGAGTCTCACCAACCTAGAGCGCGCTTTCGCCGCTACCGGTGCGGCGCGGCTTGAGATAAGCATGAACGGTTGGGCAGAGCTTCGGGCGGGTGAGAGGACGCAATTAGAACTTGAGCAGCTGCTCAGAGCGGCAAGCCAAGCGGCCTTTGGAGTGGCCCACGTTACCATGCAGTATACGGAGGAACCGGATATGCGTATGGCGTCTGTCGCCTTCACGGCGGGGAGTTTCCACGTAGAGGCCAATGTACAAGTGCTACATGCGGCCACTTATCTAGTGGCCACCGTGCGCTCTCGCTCTCGCTATGCCGACATATGGGCGCTGCAGCAAGCGTTAGCAAGCTTCTTTGCTGGGAGCAATGTTACGCCTACGATTACTGCGTGTTTGGTGGGCGTCGTAGCCGGTCGCCTTTCCCCAGCAGAAGCGCAGGAGCTAGTGGGGAGCGTCCTTAGAAGCTTGGCTGCGGATATGCTAGGCTTCTACAGCGACGGGAGCGTAGTGAACCTTACCGCCTTTAGTCGCATGCTGCCTGCAGGGCTATTTCTCGGGGGGCGTAAGACTAATTTGTCGTTAAGCATGCGCTACAATGAGCAGGATGGCAACACGTGGGTATGGTTAGTTTGGCCCACTTGTGCCGCTATCATCTGAAGGAGCGTATGTTCGGGGCATAATACACTTGTGCCGTACACGGCAGAAAGGAGGTATATGGTGTCAAGCATTTTTGTGCGCGGTGGGATGGAACTGCGCGGCCGTGTAGAAGTAAGTGGAGCAAAGAACGCTGTACTTCCCATACTGGCAGCCGCCCTGATGGCAGCTAGCGGCGTCACGCTGCTTGAGTCCGTGCCTCGTCTTGTGGATGTGTTGACCAGGGTTGAAGCACTAGAGCACCTAGGCGTAAGGGCTGTCTGGCGGGAGGATGTGCTGCAGCTAGACGCCGAGAATCTCACCACAAGTGAGGCACCCTTTCATTTGGTCAGCAAAATGCGCGCATCTGTCCTGATTATGGGACCGCTGCTCGGTCGACTGGGTAAGGCTAGGGTTTCGCTCCCCGGTGGATGCGCATGGGGCGCGACCGCTTGATCTGCATCTGAAGGGCTTTAGCCTATTGGGAGCGGAAATTGTTCTAGGACACGGCTACATCGAAGCCACTGCGAGTCAGCTCATCGGCAACACCATTTACCTCGACTTCCCTAGCGTTGGTGCGACAGAGAACATCATGATGGCAGCATGTTTCGCGCAAGGGCTAACGACCATCCAAAACGCTGCCGAGGAACCAGAGATAGTGGATCTAGCCTGCTTTATTAACGGTATGGGCGGCAGGGTCGAAGGTGCCGGAACTGACACCATTGTGGTGCATGGCCGACGTCCACTTCATGCTCAGTCCTATCGTGTTATTCCTGACCGCATTGAGGCGGGTACTTATATGGTGGCGGCAGCCGTCGCAGGCGGAGACCTGATCATCGATAATGTCATTCCCGAGCACGTAATAAGCCTT
>QLUS01000021.1 GCA_018725535.1 Bacillota bacterium | reverse complement strand
AGATGTGTATAAGAGACAGGGGGAAGAGGGTGCGGGTAAAACTGCCTAATCCTTATGGCTTTAGTCGCCGCGTGGCCAGAGCATAGAGGCTGACAAAAAGGGAAGTTATCATCAAGACGGCGCCAGCAAACTGCTATCCTCGGGGCAAGCTATTTACTACGCTAGCTTCAGTGGATTGGCGTTTCACGGCATCAGTTGCTTTGAGCAGCGTGCTCGAGGCTGGCTCGCGCCCGAATCCAATGGCAGGCTCTGCGGTCATATGCTCAAAAATGGTTTCTACTGCTTTGAGCACGACTAGGGCCTCGACTTCTTTCGCCGTTAACTCGGCTCTCACCATATGCCCATCCGGCTCTCCACTGGGCTTTACGCTCATTGCAGCAAGTGCAGCCTCAATTGCCTTAACGGATTCTTGTACTGCTTCTAGTCTAAGTTGCCCCAAGGCAGTGAAGAAGGCCTCTGCCTGCAGACGGAATGCCGCATCCTGCTCGGACGGCACGCGGGGCTCGGGCTTAGACGGCGCTATGGCGATAGCCGGCTCAGCCTTGTCGGTGGCTGGCATATCGCTGGCAATCGTGCCTCCCCCGAGCAGTTGTTCATCACTAAGTATCAGGTTGGCGGCAACCAACGGGTATCTCTTTCTGAGTTCGGCCACCTTGGCGCGTATTTCTGGGTTGATGTTGACACTTGGCTGTATCACTACTGACAGTCTACCCTCTGCGGGGAGGTCGCGTAGCTTGCGATACAAGCTGACCTCAATTTTCCCGGCTTCAGTCGCCAGACGTTCCCATGCGGTTTGCTCTGCCCGGTAGAACGCTTCCATTTTAGCTCCATCAAGAATATCTCCTGTGGAGACGCGAATCGCGACTAGTCCGGCTAACTCGGGGACAGGGGTGATGCTCCAGTCGGGAGGTGCGGGTAGGACCGTCCCTTTGGGGGGGCTCCTGCCCGGTAACAGTTTGGTCAGGCGGGGTGGGTCTTACCTCTTTCCCGGAAGGAACTCCGGAACTGCTTCCGCCACCGGAAGAAGGACTGCTTCCAGGGGCGCCGCTCTTCCCCAAGAAGTACTTGGCCATCCAAAAGGTCTCTCCGGTTAGCTCAAGACGAGTTAGTCCCCCTTCGTGGAGTGTTATCTCGTTCGCCTGACTGCCGTATTTTGCTCTAAGATGCTCCAATGCTCTTGCCCGATAGTCCTCTCCGTGGGCGATGCCAAACATCCCGAGCACTAGGGCCGTTACCACAGCCATAATTCGTAGCTTGCCATATAGCTTCCTCCTCGCCTAGTCTTTACTCCTATGGACGTAGCTGCCCCAAATTTGTTCCCGGACAAAAAGAACCGTCCCCTTTGTCACCGCTTTGTCCCGGTTGCGCATCCCTTCCTAACTCTGTTATAATTCGTTCAAGTTTTTCTCGTGGGAGTGCAAGGTGTGTTACGCTGGGGACGGTTCGTTTTATTACGCTGGGGACGGTTCGTTTTGTTCCACAGGTCCGTCCCTCTGCGACATACTCCGTCCCTCCGCGACACATGGGGGGGATTTGACGATGACAGCAGTAACTATGGATAAGCTCACGGCGCTGTGCAAGAACCGCGGTTTTATCTTTGCGGGCTCAGAGATTTACGGGGGCTTAGCCAACACGTGGGACTACGGCCCGCTCGGTGCTGAGCTCAAGCAAAACATCAAGCGCCTATGGTGGCGGAGCTTTATCCAGGAATCTCCGCTCAACGTCGGCCTAGACTCGGCTATCCTCATGAACCCACAGGTGTGGGTGGCGAGCGGGCATGTCGGCGGCTTTTCCGACCCGCTGCTTGACTGCAAGGGCTGTAAGTCACGTTTTCGCGCTGACCACCTAGTAGAAGAAGTGGGGCAGCAAAAGACTGATGGATGGACGACTGCCGAACTTGCTGCCTACATAGCCGCACACCAGTTAAAGTGTCCTAAGTGTGGCCTCCACAACTTTACTGACATTCGTCAGTTTAACCTGATGTTTAAGACCTATCAGGGCGTGACCGATGACTCGAAGGCCGAGATTTACCTGCGCCCCGAAACTGCGCAAGGTATCTTTGTTAATTTTCGCCAAATACAGCGCACGACGCGCAAGAAGATTCCCTTTGGCATCGGGCAAATCGGTAAATCGTTTCGCAATGAAATTACCCCGGGGAACTTTATTTTCCGCACGCGGGAATTTGAGCAGATGGAGCTGGAGTTCTTCTGCGAACCAGGGACAGACCTCGAATGGTTCAGTTACTGGCGCAAGTTCTGTCACGACTGGCTGCTTGAGATTGGGCTAAGGCCCGAGTCAGTGCGCCTGCGCGACCACAGCAAGGGCGAGCTAAGTCATTACAGCACAGCGACCACAGATATTGAGTTTAAATTCCCCTTTGGTTGGGGGGAGCTTTGGGGCATTGCCGACCGCACCGACTTTGACCTGCAAGCCCATATCGCGGCTTCCGGTGATGACTTAAGCTACCGTCCCGAAAACAGCGAAGGTTTTGTGCCCTATGTTATCGAGCCGTCGTTAGGCGTGGAGCGATTGCTACTAGCACTGCTTGTGGATGCCTACTGCGAGGAAAACGTCGGCGAGGACGACACGCGCGTCGTCTTGCGTCTTCACCCGAGCGTTGCCCCTGTCAAAGCGGCGGTGCTGCCTCTAAGCAAAAAGCTCAGCGACGGCGCAGAGAGGGTTTTTGCGGATTTACGTCGTTACTTTAACGTTGAATACGACGAGGCCGGTTCGATTGGCAAGCGCTATCGCCGGCAGGATGAAATCGGTACGCCCTTCTGCATTACGTATGATTTCCAGAGCGTAGACGATCAAGCCGTGACTGTGCGTGAGCGCGACAGCATGGCGCAAGAACGCGTGGAAATCTCTAAGCTACGGGAATACCTGCAGGCTAAGTTCGAACGCAATTAAATCTACCGGGAAGAGGGATGGAAGATGGCACGTGTCTTTTCCGGCATTCAGCCTTCGGGCATTCTTACTCTAGGGAATTACTTAGGGGCCTTAAAGCACTTTGTAGTAAGCCAAAGCGAGCACGAAGCGTTTTTCTGCATTGTGGATTTGCACGCGCTTACTCTGCCGCAAGACCCCTTAGAACTTAAGCAACAGATTAGAACTTTGGCGGCGCTATACTTGGCGGCCGGCATTGACCCACAGAAGGCTACGCTGTTTGTGCAATCCCAGGTCTCAGCCCACAGCGAGCTGGCTTGGCTCCTGCAATGCATAAGCTATATCGGCGAGCTCGGGCGCATGACCCAGTTCAAGGAGAAATCCGAGGACCGCGAGACGGTTCCTGTAGGCCTGTTTACGTATCCGGTGCTTATGGCCGCCGACATTTTGCTGTATGACACCAATATTGTGCCGGTGGGGGAGGACCAGAAGCAGCATGTCGAGTTGTGCCGCGATATCGCCATGCGTTTTAACCAGCGTTTTGGGAGTGTGTTCGTAGTGCCTGAAGCTAGAATCCCTAAAGTTGGAGCACGCATTATGTCGCTAGATGACCCCACCAAGAAGATGAGTAAGTCAAACCCCAGTCCGGCGAGCTATATCAGCCTGCTCGATGACGAGGCAGTCATACGCAAGAAGATTATGCGGGCGGTGACCGACCTCGGGCGCGAAATTGTCTATGACGAGGCGAACAAGCCCGGCGTTTCTAACCTGCTGGTGATTAACTCGCTGTGCAGCGGGCGTAGTATTCCAGAATTAGAGAGCCTGTTCATTGGTAAGGGATACGGCGACCTAAAAAAGGACACCGCTGATGCCGCAGTGTCCGTGCTCGGGCCGATTAAGCGCCGCGCCGAAAGGGCGCTGGCTGGCTCCGAGATTGATGAAGTTCTGGCAGCGGGGGCAACGCGTGCGCGGGAGGCGGCGCAGCCTACGCTCTTGCGTGTGCAACAAGCGCTAGGCGTGCGGTAGTCCTTACCACCTACCCCCGGCACCGCCGCCGCCGGAGCGTCCTCCCCCGAAGCCTCCTCCAAAGCCGCCGCCAAAGCCACCGCCCCTGCCGCGCCTGTTCATGTTGCCTATACTATGGCCGAGCAAGAACCACAAGAGCCCTCGTCCGCCCCTAGTTGACAGTATCAAGATGAGGATAATGACGACGAACAGGTTTAGTCCGCCCTCTAGGTATCGTGCGATGCCTGCGCTAGGGCGAGCTGCCCCTAATGCTCCGCTGTCAATGGTGACGTTGTACTCGCGCTCAAGCAGCCTCACAATGCCCGCATTAGCCAGTAGCACGCCTCGCAAGCCGTCAAAAAAACGTCCCTGACCAAACTCCGGTACAATGTGTGCACGGTACAGCGAACCGAGACGCCCGTCCGGCAGAACTCCTTCTAAGCCGTAGCCTGTGTGGAAACGAAACTCCCGCTCGCGCGTGCTGACAAGCAGCAGCAACCCGTTATTTTTGTCGCGCTTGCCAATACCCCACTCCGAAAACAAACGTTGTGTGTAGTCAAAGACCTTCAGCTCGCCTAAAGTGGGGACAGTGACGATGACCACCTCAGCAGTAGTTGCCCTTTCGATGCTGCTAAGCACAGCTGTCAGTTCTTGCTCTTCACTTGCGCTAAGCAAATTGGCGAAGTCGTTAACAAAAGTAAGGCTAGCTGGACGTGACGGAATAGCCGCAGAAGCTAGAGAGGCGAGCGAGACGAGCAGCAGCAGGGCGACAAAGAGTTTCTTCACACGCTGTCCTCGCTCTCGGGCTAAGGAAAGGTCACGCGCGGTGCCTGTTGTGCACCGGGGTCAGCCTGAAAATAGTCTCTCGCCTCATACCCAAACATGTTTGCCAAAATAACCGCAGGAAACGATTTGATGCGCGTGTTGTATTGCTGTACCACGGCGTTAAAATTATCTCGCTCTACGGTAATGCGGTTCTCTGTCCCTGCCAGTTCATCCATCAGGCGGCTGACAGACTCCTGTGCCTTTAGTTGTGGGTAATTCTCCATGACCACGAGCAACCTACCGAGCGCCCCTTCTAGCTGATTGGTGGCTCCCACCCGCTCGTCTACGGTGCGGGCTCCCGCCATGCGTGCGCGTGCCTCCGCGATGTTGCTGAAAACCTCTTGTTCGTGCGCCATATGGCCCTTCACGGTTTCTACTAGGTTAGGGATTAAGTCGAAGCGCCGCTGCAGCCTCGCCTCAAGATTAGCGAATTGGCTGTCCACCTGTTGGGACAACTGCACAAAGCTGTTATAGGAGCCAACGAGGGAGATACCAAGTACCGCTAGCAATCCAACCACCACTAACAGCACGCCAAGGATGCGTCCACTTTGTTTCATTGTTTGCACGTCCTTTCTAGTTAGAGGAGTTCTTACATCCCCAGATATAAGAGGTCTTACATCAGTCTATACGGGGAAGGATACCTAAAGTTTCGGGCCGGAGGTTAAAAATGGACTCACAACTAGCACTAATCCAAAGCGCCGTAGCACAGAGAATTGCGAGCGACACCTTTATTAGACTACGGGCAACAGCGAACGGTCAAGAGCTAGTAATCGAGCCGCTGTGGACTTCGCAGGGCATATTTGCGGTGCGCTCCGCAAACGGGGAAAGGCGGGAGCTGTGCCTCGAGGACGTGCCGTCCAGCCTACAGGAGTTTCTTAGCGGTGCAAAGCAGGCTACAATTGCGTGTACTGAACGTAACCTAGAGACAACAATCGAGCTACAAAGCGGCAAAGTGCGCATGCGCTCATCTTCTCCTGCCAAGCAACACCCAGCCACGCCGCCACAAGGCCACAGAGAGGCCGTTGTCCCCGGTACCCGCCAAATGTTTATTAAAGCAGATGCCGCGCGGGAGCTCTTGATGGCGATCGGGATTATGGCCGCCGACGGCGAGATTAAAGGCGACAAACGGCGGAAATACTACCAAATTGACCGCTTCATTGAGCTGGTGACTGCGATGCTGGAAAGTTGGCCGCGGACAGAAGAGCTAGTAGTGCTCGACTGCGGTTGCGGCAAGTCCTACCTATCCTTTGCACTAAACTACTATCTAGTAGAGGTGCTCAAAAAGAAGTGCCGTATCACCGGCATTGACAGCTCACGCGAGGCAATTGAGAGCTCACGCGGCATCCAAAAAAAGCTTAACTACCGTAACATGGAGTTCCACGAAGCGGAAGTAAGCGCATATGAACCCCACGGCCCAGTGCATATGGTGTTGAGCTTGCACGCGTGCGATATTGCTACCGATCAAGCTATGGCCCTAGGCCTGCGCAGCAAAAGCCGCTATATTATCGCCGTGCCTTGCTGTCAGGCTGCTCTTACCGACGAATGTACTACGGCGCTTTCTCTGTCGTGGTACAGCATAACGTCTTTAAGCGCAGGCTTGCCGACTTGCTGACCGACGGGCTGCGGGTAGCTGCTCTAGAGGCGCATGGCTACAAGGTAAGTGTTGCAGAGTACGTGTCCCCGCTTGATACGCCAAAGAACATTATGCTGCGAGCCGAGCGGGTAGCTAAAGGCGACAGCAGCTCCGACGCCGCCTATCAAGAACTAAAGCGCGTACTGCGTGTTACGCCGTGGATTGACCGCCTGCTTTAATGCAGATAGTTTTTTAGTTACACGAAGGATTCTTGACGCACATGGCGAATCCAGATGACTGAAAGCGTGAAAGGAGTGTTGCTCTTGCCTCGTCCCTTAGTTAAAGAAGACTTGCTTAAGCTCCGTTTCGTGTCTGCGCCCGAGCTTTCTCCCTGTGGGGAGCGCGTAGCGTTTGTCCTGACACACATCGACGAAAAAACAGAGGAGTACCGTTCTTACATCTACATGCAGCCGGTCAATGGGGGAGCTATGCATAAGCTCACTGGCGGCGGCAAAATAGAGAACGGGCCAAAATTTTCGCCTGACGGCAAGAAATTGGCTTTTGTTTCCGACCGCAGCGGCGACAAACAAATTTTTGTGCTTGACCTCGAGCTAGGCGGTGAAGCGCGACAGGTGACCACCATGCGCTTTGGGGCCACATCACCCACTTGGTCACCGGATGGTCGGCACTTAGCTTTTATTTCGCGTTTTGCCCAAAAGGACACGGCGCTCGACCTAGAAAAGGCGCGTTCACAACAGGAGCGCGATGAAGACGACAAGAAGCGCCACGAGGAGCCTAAGGTAATCGAGCTCATTAAAAACAAAGCGGATGAAGCCATGGGACTCTTGGACATGAAACACAGCCATATCTGGCTTATCTCTGCCGAAGGCGGCAAGGCGCGCTGCCTGACCAATGGCGACTTTGAGCACGTTGACCCCTGCTGGTCCCCCTGTGGCCAAGACCTAGCCTTTGCCAGCAACCGCGACGGCGACCCGGAATTTAAGCCTTACTATGCTGACATCTACACGGTTCGCGTGGCTACCGGCGAGATAAAGCGCATTACGGCCACCGAGGGTCCAAGTAGCAGCCCTATCTGGTCCCCTGACGGCAGGAGCATAGCTTACATGGGTCACACCGGGGAGTTCTATTCTGCGACACTGATGCGCGTGTGGCTAATTAGCACTGACGGCGGCGTGCCGGTTAATCTCACTGCCCAATTTGATCGCTCGGTGGGAGACCAGACGGGCTCTGACACGCGCTATGGCGGTGGTGGGGAGGCGCTGTTCTTTAGCCCGGATGGCGCAAGTATTTACTTTCTAGCTAGCGACAGGGGAGACACGCATGTGTACCATGTTTCGCCGAAGACGCACGAGGTTCTACAACTCACCACCGGGCACATGCACGTGCAAAGTATGAGCTGTAGTGCCGATGGTAAGCGCATAAGTTTAGCCGCTTCCGCACACCTATACCCGACAGACTTATTCCTCTGGGAGCACGAGAGGCCCCTGCGCCGCTTAACGGAAGTCAATCAAGCGCTGTTAAGCGAAGTTGCGCTCAGCGAGCCGGATGAGTTTTGGTTCAAAGGAGCAGAGGGTTGGGACATACAAGGGTGGTTGATGAAACCGACCGACTTTGCCCCCGGACAAAAGTACCCCCTCGTGCTTGAAATCCACGGTGGGCCGCATACGCAGTACGGGTGCACCTTCTTTATGCAGTTTCAGCTATGGGCTAACGCTGGCTACGGCGTAGTGTTCACCAACCCGCGCGGCAGTCACGGCTATGGACAGGTGTTTGCCGACGCTGTGCGCGGCGATTACGGCGGCGGAGACTACCAGGATCTCATGTGTGCAACCGACTACGCTGCTAAGCTGCCCTGGGTAGATAGCGAGCGCCTAGGGGTGACCGGGGGAAGTTACGGCGGGTTTATGACTAACTGGATTGTCGGGCATACCAAGCGCTTCAAGAGTGCAGTTACCTTGCGGAGCATCTCTAACTGGCTTAGCTTCTACGGCGTCAGTGATATTGGGTACACTTTTACCGAGTACGAGATTCTTGGTAACCCGTGGGACAACACTGAGCTCTTGCTTAAGCATTCACCCATTAGCTATGTCAAGCAGATAAGTACGCCCATACTTATCATGCACGCCGAGCAAGATATGCGCTGCCCGATTGAGCAGGGTGAGCAGTTCTACGTGTACCTAAAGAAATTAGGTGTCAAGACGCGCATGGTAAGGTTCCCTGGCGCAAATCACGAGCTGTCGCGTAGCGGCAAGCCTAAGCTGCGCTTGGCTAGGCTCGGGCATCTCTTGGAATGGTTCAGAGAGACGCTATAGCGGTCTATTTCCGAAGTGTATCCCAGATAAACGCCCGTAAATCGGTCATGTGTTCCCCAAGCCAGACCATGGCAGCGTGGCGCCCGTAGGCAGCTTCATCTTGGCGGGGGTCGGGAGTTCCGGCGTAATGGTCGCTAAAGCCAAACAGACCCCGCACTAACTGGTAGTACCACAGGCGCGGCATCTCTAGGTACTCGGAAGGCGCGAGTGTTCCTCCACCGTCCCGATAGCCCTTAAGCATGGCAGTAGCGAGGGGGTAGTTGAAGTGCCCGCCTATAAGGCATGTGAAGCCGATGGCACGCATTAACTCCCAAGCCGGGAAGCTTACACAAGTTTGGTCAAAGTCCAGCACCCCAGCCACGGTGCCGTGGTCGTCAAACAAGACGTTGCCAAACTGGTAATCCCCATGGATGGCTTGTCGCCGCAGGTGAAAGAACTGCTTGGGGCCGACCTCTACCCCCTGCATTATTTGGATGCGGTATGTAAGCGAGCTGATCGCAAAACGGTCGAAATCGTCATGGGTATCCTTAGACTGGACGGTTTGCAGCAAGTCAAACATACGGGGCAAAGACTCTCTGCTCCCGCGCCACAGGCTGTTGTGGAGCTTGTCCGCCTGCGGAAAGAAGCGCAGGCTGTGATGCAGTCTCCCGAGCATCGCGCCCATGCCTAGACCTTCGGCGCTCCCCACTTCATCTAAAGCCAGATTGCGGCCGGGGATAAAGCGAAGTAGTAGCAGGCGGAGACGGTCAGCGTGCAGAACTAGGTCGCCTGCCGCAGTAGGTACAACGCGCGGAACAGGAAAGGCCAACGGCGATAGATACGTGGTTACCTCTAGACCGTCGTAAAGCCGCTTGTCGGGTACGGCGTCGCTGTAGACTTTAAGGCAGTAAACTTTGCCGTCAGTCGCAGAAAGTCTGTAGTTGCGATTTACCCTCCCCGTAGACATAAGCTCGAGCGAGGCCACCGCAATACAGTAATACTGAGACACCAGCTCTGTTAAGTACATGCTACACCTCCCTCACAAAGGTTGTCCTTCCCTTTCGCTGTATGCAGGCGTAATCCTCTTTATCGGCGGAGCGACTTCGTTAGTCCTAGTAACCATGCTAGAGGGAAGAAGGTCAGCGCGGTAACGACAGCCGCCAGCAGGAGTCTACAGAAGGGTGGTCCATCGCAGTACACCAGCGCCGTGTCCGTGGCAAACAGGGCGAGGGCTCCGGCAAGGCCGCCGCGAAGCAAGAGACTTACGATTGCTCTAAGTCCTCCTAGGATTCTAATGACTTCTAGTAGCCCCAAGGTAGCGCCGCTGCCAATGCCCACGACCACCGCAAACACCGCATGTGGATGCCAAGTTCGGGCCGCGCGTAGGTGCCAGCGACGATAGCCAGAGAACTAAATATGGTGCATATGGCCGCATTGCGCGTCGGCACGGCAGGCTTGCCTAGTCCCTGCAAAGTGGCGGTGGTGATGTGCTGCAGGTAAATCATCCATGCCACCCAGCCCATGCTCGACAGGAGTTGCCCAGCCTCGGCAACGCCAAAGAGCAGTGTACAGATTTCTACGCCTGCCGCGATAAACAAGACGCTACTTGGCCATCCCAAAAGAAGCGCTATTGTCAGTCCGCGCAAGAAACTGCGCTGCCCATAGCGTGTATCAATCCGGTCACCGCTTTCGGCCATAGCGGGCAAGAGGTTGCTGGCCAGAGGGAAAGTCAGCACGGGGGGGACGAAGAGCACAGTTACGGCCATCCCCGTGAGTTGCCCGTAGGCAATGGCTGCGGCACTGGCCGAGTAACCCATATGACGCAGACTGCGCGGTATAAGCACGGCCTGGAGCGCCGATGTGAGCGAGAGAATCAGGCGGCCTGCGGCCACGGGGATGACAATCGAGAGCAAGGGGCCGAACCGCGCATCTGCTGTAGGTGCAACTCGGCGCGACAGCACGAGCAAAGCGAGTAGTGTTAAGAGGCCACACAGCTCGCCTAGGGTGTAGCCCATGGCGAGACCGAGGGAGATGCCTCCCGCCCCCAAAGGCTGTAGGCTAAAAGCCAGATAGATTGAAGCTATCACATGCGCGGCTTGTTCTGCGATTAAGCCTGTGGCGATTAGCGACATGTAACGCATACCCTGAGAGTATCCCCGTACGGCACCCCCCAATGAAACAATCAGGAGAGCTGGCGCCATCGCCAAGAGCGGCACCCATAGCCGCTCTTCCCCCACAAAGGGAAAAGCCAGAGTGCGACTGCTTGCGGCAAGCAGGATCATGCCTGCGGTTCCCCCAATCACCGCCAGCCGCCATCCTGCCTTGAACGCCGAATGACCCCGGCTTGGTCCCCGCGCTGGCGATGGCTTGCTACTAGCCTAGCCACGCCAATGGATATGCCTGCGGTAGAAACGGTCATCACGCTAACATAAAGAGGGAAGGCCATCTGGTAGAGTCCGATAGCCTCTTGGCCGAATGTTCGCACGAGGTAGGCGCAAAAAGCGAGACCGACAATGCGGTTAATAATCGCGGCGAAAGCGAGAACCGCAGTCCCGCTTACCATGGTATGCTGGCGCATATGCATCTCTCCTCTCGGGAAGATACATATGTCAGATTCGTGTCCGCATGCCTACGCGAATTAAAAGACTTCTTCGACGTGTAGGAGATGGCCGCGTCGATAGCGAAACTGCACTAAAGAAGACAGGGCGCGAGGAGGAAACAAATGAACGAGCAAAGATTCGCGAGGAGACTACGGAATATGCAGGGAAATGTCATCCGCGAGATTCTCAAGCTAACCCAGCAACCGGATATTATTTCCTTCGCGGGGGGACTACCGGCCCCTGACTCGTTTCCGGCGGAGGAATTGGCGGAAATTGCGCGTGAGGTGTTGCAGAACGACAGGTCCATACTGCAATACGGCACGACAGAAGGGTATGGCCCCCTGAGAGAGTTTGTGGCGGACTGGGTTAAAGGCGTAGGTGTCAGTGCCAAAGCAGAGGACGTCATGATTACATCGGGTTCACAGCAGGGGATTGATCTGATCGCTAAAGCCATGCTTGACCCTGGGGAGAAAGTTGTGGTGGAGAGCCCCACGTACCTAGCAGCGATTCAGATTTTGCGTACATACGAGACCAGTTTCGCCGTGGTTCATAACGACCATGCGGGAGTCCTAGTGGACGAACTTGAGTCTGTTATCGCCAAAGAGAAGCCTAAGCTTGCCTATCTAGTGCCTACCTTCCAGAACCCAACCGGCATTACCTTAAGTGTGGCGCGGCGCAAGATCATAGGAGAAATGCTCGGCCGGCACGAGGTCATTCTTATAGAAGACGACCCTTACGGTCGCCTGAACTTCACCGGGGAGCTCTTGCCTGCGATTAAATCCTTTGACGAAAGCCACCAAATCGCATACTTCGGCAGTTTCTCAAAAATCATCTCGCCGGGCCTGCGCGTTGGGTTTGCCATTGCTCCAGCACCCTTGCTGCGCAAGATGGTGATTGGCAAACAGGGTACGGACATACACACGTGCAACCTGTCACAGGTCATGGTCTATGAGTTTTGCCGGCGAGGACTGCTGGAGCCACATATCGCACACGTGGCTCGCGGCTACAGCAGGAAACTCAAGGTCATGCAGGAGTGTCTGGCGCTCCTGCCGGAGGGGATCAAGTGGACCGTGCCGGAAGGTGGCCTTTTCATCTGGGGAGAACTCCCGCCGCATATCGACGCGGGTAAGCTGCTGGAGATTGCGGTGCGCGAGAAAGTGGCGTTTATCCCCGGAGAAAGCTTCTTCGTTCTGGGCGGCGGCAAGAACACGCTAAGACTAAATTTCAGCAATGCCACCGAAGAGAACATTCGCCTTGGCTTCTCACGCTTGGCTAAAGCCCTCGCGGAGTATAAGTAATGGCATGCAGGTAGTCCTGTTGGCACTAAACGCCAGCTTCGTCCATACTAGCCTAAGCGCGAGGTGCTTGGATGCCGTGTGCAGAGAGGCAGGTATTAAGCTCGAGGTAGTCGAGTCAAACATCAATGAGGGAGCGGAGGTCATCTCCCACAGAGTCGCCGAACTACGTCCGAAGCTCCTGTTGTGCTCTGTGTACATCTGGAATCGCCGTTTAATGGAGGATATCTGTACGCGGATACGTCTGATGGACCCCGGCGTGATTATAGTTTGGGGCGGGTCGGAAGTGAGCGGGGGATGGGAGGAGATCCTTCTGCGCACGGACGTTGACTACGTTGCGTGCGGTGAAGGCGAGGGGCTGATCCTTCGCCTAATTGGCGCGCTCGAACAAGGCGAAAAGCCGCAGGGAGCGGGGATTACATGGCGGGGCGGCCCTGAGCCTACGGCTGAGAGCATGCCTGTACAGGCCCTCGACGACCTTCCTTTCCCTTATGTCAGTGAAACATGGCTGCAGAACAAGATATACTACTTTGAGACTAGCCGTGGTTGCCCGTATAATTGCGCCTATTGCCTGTCTTCGCGCGAAGCTGGTGTGCGGTACATGTCAGTGGAAACAGCCAAGACACGCTTGTCGCAAATGGCGGGGAAGGTCCCCTTGATTAAATTCGTAGACCGCACCTTTAATGCAGAGCCTAAGCGGGCACGGGAGCTTTGGGGGTTCTTGCTGGGGGCTAAAGAGGAAACGAGGTTTCATTTTGAGATCTGCGCACATCTGTTAACCGAAGATGACTTCCGTCTTTTGGCAGACCCCCGCGCGCAGCGGTTTCAATTTGAGGTCGGGCTGCAGTCAGCCTCACCGATGAGCCTCCGCGCGGTTAGCCGCCATATGGATGCTACACAAACGCTTGAGAAGGTCAAGCGTCTAGTGCAACTTAGCACAGTGGAGGTGCAGCTTGACTTAATCGCTGGGCTACCCGAGGAGAGCCTAGCGACTTTTCTTACTGCCGTTAACGCCGCGCTCCTAGCTTTACCCCACCGCTTGCACCTAGGTTTCTTAAAACTCTTGCCGGGGACATTGCTTAGGCAAAGGGCGAAGGAACTGAGTCTAGTTTACTTGCCGTTTGCGCCCTATGAGGTGCTCCGCACGCCGCATATGTCGCCGCACGACTTCTTTTATCTCAAGCGCCTGTCCCGAGTACTGGAACGCTACTACAACTTGCGGCAAGCCGAAAACGCCCTGCGCTATGTCCTTGGCCAAGGCGTGCTCACAGGCGCAGAGATGCTAGAGCAACTGGATGCTGCGGACAGCAAGCCGGTGCAAGAGTGCGTGTATCTCGCTCTGCAGACCCATGTGCCGTTGCCTCAGGTGCTCAGGGAGTTGTGTCGGTTTGACTATCTCCTGCATGAGCCCCACAAGCGCGTCCCCGAAGCCTTGCTCGTCGAGCAGCAGCCTGAGGACCAAGCTACGCGCGACATTGTCTACGGCGACCCAGAGCGCCTGGTTGCCGCCTTGCCGCACCGCCGGGGCGAAAAGCCTGGGAGCGTGCTGCGTCAGTTGCGGTGGGGCAAGTTTTCGCGCGAGGCTCTAGCCGAGCTTCGTCTCCCTGACGACTGCGAAGTGCTGTTTGACCACAGCTTGCCGCGCGCAGCGCGCGTGTGCGTGTTGAGTTAGCCGCTAGGGGCCAGCCGCGAGCCGCCAGCCGGGGGTAATCATGAATCGTGAATCGTGAACTGCAGGGAAGCTCTTTCCGCTAGCTGTCTTTTGTAGGGGCACGGCATGCCGTGCCCGCGTGATTCGTCGAGCAAACCACTCCGTCCCTCTTGCTTCTCTCCTGCTTCTTAGCGAATGTCCACTCTCCGCAGCAAATTAGCGTTTGTAACTACGCTAATCGAGCTTACGGCCATGGCAATCTCGGCGATTATCGGGTGCATGAGCCCTAAAATGGCTAACGGAATAGCGACTACGTTGTAGAAGAATGCCCAGAACAGGTTTTGGCGAATCCTACGGAAAGTCGCGCGCGACAACTTAATGGCACTGACCGCCGCGCCTAGGTTCCCGCGTACGAGGGTGACGTCAGAGGCCTCGATGGCGATATCTGTGCCGGTGCCAATGGCAATGCCCACGTCCGCCTGCGTCAGCGCCGGCGCGTCGTTAATACCGTCGCCTACCATGGCTACCTTAAGGCCTTGGCTCTGCAGGCGCTTGATTTCTTCAACTTTACCCTCGGGTAAAACTTCTGCTAGAATATGGGCAATGCCTACGGCGCGACCGATCGCGGCGGCGGTGCGTTTGTTGTCGCCGGTGATCATAACCGGGGTGAGGCCCATTTTCTTTAGGGTCGCTACGGCAGCAATGGAGTCGTCCTTAAGCGTGTCCGCTACCGCAATCACACCCGCGGCCTGGCCATTGATACTCACAAACATAGCCGTCTTGCCGTCGTCTTCCAGTAAGGCGGCGGCTTGTTCTATTCTGTCAAGCGAAACCCCTGTCTCGGCCATAAGTTTGCGGCTGCCGACAGCGACTTTGCTGCCGTTAAACTCAGCGACTACGCCGCGGCCGGTAAAGGATGCGAACTGCTGAAGGGGAAAGGTCTCGACACCTTGCGCTTGACCATGCTTGGCGATGGCGCGCCCTAACGGATGCTCGGAACCTGACTCGGCATTAGCTGCGGCCTGCAAGAGTTCGAGCTCCGTGCAGTTCACCGCAATGATATCTGTGACTTCGGGCTTGCCCTTGGTGATAGTGCCCGTCTTATCGAAGACTATGGTTCTAACTTCCTGCAGAGTTTGTATTGCTTCGCCGCGCTTAATTAAGATGCCGTTCTCAGCGCCCATGCCGCTGCCCACCATCAAGGCGGTAGGTGTCGCGAGACCAAGCGCGCAAGGGCAAGCGATGACCAACACGGCTACCGTCGCCACCACGGCCAGCGTGATTGGGTTGAGGTTCGGGTTAACCCACGGCACAAAGTGCGCGGCTAACTCCAGCACCCCCGCTAACTGATGCGGGAAGAGCAGCCAAGCTGCCAAGGTCACTGCCGCGATGCCAATCACGATGGGCACAAATACGGCAGTCACTTTGTCGGCGAATTCTTGAATCGGGACCTTTGTGCTTTGCGCTTCCTCCACGAGTTTAATGACTTGCGCCAGGAATGTGTCTTTGCCTACTCGCGTGGCCTTGCCATGCAGCAGCCCTTCTTGGTTTACGGTGGCACCAATTAGTTCATCGTCGAGACTCTTGCGTACCGGCAACGACTCGCCCGTAGCCATGGACTCGTCTACACTGCTCTCGCCCCAGATTACTTGGCCGTCGGTCGGCACTTTTTGCCCGGGGCGGACGACATAGATGTCGCCGACCCGTACTTCCGACAGCGCCACCTCCCGTTCCTGTCCCTCGATAAGCAAAGTGGCGGTCTTGGCTTCTAGTTGCAGCAGGCGGCGAATAGCTTGCGAGGCCCTGCCTTTAGCCTTGGCCTCTATAAAACGCCCGGTGAGGTGAAAGGCCATGAGCATGGCGGCGACTCCGGCATAGTTTTCGATATGCGTAAAGAAAGTGGCGACACCTGTGCCCCACGCGGTTAGCGTACCCATGGCGATGAGGGAATCCATGTTGGGGGCGAGGTGCTTTGCGGCTTTCCAGCCCGATACAAGAGTGGGTAGCCCCACCCCAAATATTACAGGCGCGGACAGCACCAGCATGCCGATGTTGTAGCCGATCTTACCTAGCCACATTGCGTCCATATTATGCGGTCCGGCAAACATGGCGGGTAGCATCCACAGCGCGATGGGGATGGAGAGCGCCCAAGCTATCCACATGCGGCGGGCGGCCGCGCGGCTGTGCTGCAGCGCTTTGTCGTCATCTACGGGAGCAGCGGATTGAACCTTAGCCTCATATCCAAGCGCCCGCACTTTAGCGATGAGCTTAGCAGTAGTAGTCGAGCTAGGGTCAAAATCCACCCCAGCTTTCTCAGTGGCTAGATTTACAGCAGCTCGCAATACCCCCTCTGTTTGTACTAGTCCCTTTTCCACACGACTGGCACAAGCTGCGCAGGTCATCCCTTGGACAGTTAGGGTGATTGAGTCGCTCTTGATTTTACCCTCGTACCCGGTTTGGGTTATAGCTTGGATTAGGGCTTGCGCAGTGGTTAGATCAGAGTCGAAAAGGACAACGGCTGTTTCGGTGGCTAGGTTGACGCTAGCCTCCCTTACGCCCGGCCGTTTGGTTAACGCGCGCTCTACCCGGCTCGAGCAGGCTGCGCAGGTCATGCCCCCAATACTTAGGGTGACGCGTTTAAGTGTCTCTTGCATAAGAAGCCCTCCGGTGTTTGTTTGATATACCCCTATAAGGTATCTCGACACGAGCCTACCATGCCAGCGCATCCGCGTCAATAAGTTTAGTTTAATTCTTGCTGCTTCTTCTGTTGGCGCATGCGCTCTTGGCGATTTAGGGTGCGCTTACGCAGGCGCACGCTCTTTGGGGTTACTTCGACTAACTCGTCGTCGGAGATGTATTCGAGAGATTGATCTAAACTCATGTCGCGTGGCGGTTCTAGCCGAATCGCATCATCTGCACCACTCGAACGAATGTTAGTGAGGTGTTTGCGCTTACACACGTTCACATCTAGGTCACTCGGACGAGCTGACTCGCCGATTATCATGCCCTCGTAGACGTGGCATTGCGGTCCAATAAAGAGATGTCCGCGCTCCTCGGCGTTTTGCAGCCCGTAAGCGGTCGCTTCGCCTTCTTCCCAGGCCACGAGCACGCCGCTCGGACGCCCCGGCAGGTCGCCGCGATAGGGGCCGTAGCCGTTAAACAGCGTGTTCATAACGCCATAGCCACGCGTTTCGGTGAGGAGCTCAGAGCGAAAGCCAAGCAAAGCACGTGCCGAGATCTCGAACTCCAAGCGTACTGAGCCGGTGGCGTTATTCTCCATGTTCGTCATGATGCCTTTTCTCGCACCGAGTTTTTCCATCACAGTGCCCATATACTGCTGGGGCACATCAATCGTTAGGAGCTCCATAGGCTCCTCTAGGCCTTGTTCACCCTGCCGTAAGATAACTTTAGGGCGCGATACCGCAAACTCATAGCCCTGTCGCCGCATGGTTTCGATAAGGATGGCCAAATGCAGCTCCCCGCGCCCGGAAACATGGGAAACGTCCGGGGTTGGCCCGTTCTCAATGCGCATGCTTACATTAGTGTAGCCCTCACGCATCAGGCGCTCCCTGAGGTGCCTTGAGGTCACGAATTGCCCTTCGCGTCCGGCAAAGGGGCTGTCATTAATCATAAAGTCCATGGTCACGGTTGGTTCGTCTACTGGCACGAATGGCAGTGCCTGCGGATGCTCGATGTCCGCTAGGGTTTCGCCAAGGCTGATGTCAGCAATTCCCGCCACTGCCACGATATCGCCCGCTTCCGCTGACGTGTGTTCAGTACGCTTAAGGCCCACGTACTGGTAGAGCTTGGACACCTTAGCGGACAGTACGCCGCGGTCTGGCGTAACTACAGCCACGGTCTGACCTGTGTTGACGCTACCGTTAGTGATTCTGCCGATCGCTATTCTGCCGAGGTAATCGTCCCAGTCTAGCGTCGTCACCAGCATTTGCAGGGGAGACTCTTTGTCGCCCGATGGCGCGGGAATCTTACTTAGGATTGTCTCAAACAGGGGAGTGAGGTCCTCGCCCTCATCCTCTAGGCGATACTTCGCTATGCCGGCGCGTGCAGACGCAAACAACACGGGGAAGTCTAGCTGCTCATCCGTTGCGCCAAGCTCAATAAACAGGTCAAGACATTTATCCAGTACCACTAAGGCTTGCGCGTCTTGGCGGTCGATTTTGTTGATAACTACTATGGCTTTGAGATTCTGCGCCAAAGCTTTCCGCAACACGTACTTCGTCTGCGCCAGTGGGCCTTCGGCTGCATCCACCAGCAATAATACGCCGTCCACGGTGCTTAGCGACCGCTCCACTTCACCGCCAAAATCAGCATGCCCGGGGATGTCAACAATGTTGATCTTTACGTCGCCATAGTACACGCCGGTGTTTTTGGCCATAATGGTAATCCCGCGTTCGCGCTCAAGGTCAAGTGAGTCCATCACCCGTTCCTGCACATGCTCTTTAGCATGGAAAATATGGCTCTGCTTTAGCATAGCGTCAACTAGGGTGGTCTTGCCGTGGTCTACATGGGCAATTATGGCTATGTTACGCTTCACAATTCTTAGGCTCCTTTTGTTTGTGGTCGAGGGCTAACGACACAGTATAAACGCAGACGCTCGCTGGAGTCAATGAAAACGCTGCAGGAGCGGCAATGCCGATGTTGAACTTCTATTATACGGCACAACAGAGGGGGATTGGTGTGAGCAGAGAGAAAAAGCGTGTCGTGGTCACGGCCACGCAAGAGATGCCGGTAAACATGAGCGCGGTAGCGGGTGAACTGGGGGCAACTGCCGAGCTAGAAGTGGTCTCTTTGGCCTTTGGCGATATGTCGCTTAGTGCTCGGGAACACTGCTGGCAGTCTATTGCCCGAGCTGACGGCCTCTTAGTACGCACCGGCGTCATTCCGTATGAGCTGATTGGGCGCTGCTCGCAGCTTAAGATCATCGCGCTGCACGGCGCGGGAGTAGACCAAGTCGACGTAAAAGCTGCCACGGAGGGCGGCATTTATGTTACCAATACGCCCGGAGCCAACGCTCAATCGGTCGCGGAACTTGCCCTTGGCCTGATCATCTCTTTTCGGCGCGGGATCTCGCAGGCTGACTGCTTAGTTAGGCAGGGGCGGTGGGAGCAAGCTCGTGCACTCGGCACTGAGCTTAAGGGCAAGCGGCTTGGAATCGTCGG
>QLUS01000209.1 GCA_018725535.1 Bacillota bacterium | reverse complement strand
ATGGAAGCAAAGCGGGGAACACTATATCCCACCACACTCTGAGCCCGCTCAAGGCTGAGGCGAAGGCATCCTCGGGATAGAGCATGGTGGTAACGGTAAGGGCTATGGCCACAAGTGCGGCTAAGTAAGTGCGGCTATAAGACCAGAGCCTGCATCGTCGCAACTCGCCTCCCACCTTTCGCGCCGCTTGCCTTTTTTGGCGACACTGCTGTATTATATGTGGGGGGCAGGTGGGTATTCGTGCTCGGTGGCTTACGGCTTACGGCTTACAGCGGAAAGCGGAAAGCCACTCCACAGTTCATGATTCATGATTGCCCGTGCAACTAGCGGCCGGGGGCTCTCAGCTATATAATGATATGGTCTTTACATCAAAGGGAGGTTGCGTTAAGTGAAAATACTCGTAATCAATTGTGGCAGCTCTTCGCTCAAGTACCAGGTCTTTGACATGTCGGACGAGTCTGTGTTAGCAAAAGGCTTGGTGGAGAAGATTGGGCTGCCGGGAAGTTTCCTCAAACATCGGCGTGGGGACGAGGACAACATAATCGTCGAGACCGACATGCCCACTCACGAGACCGCAATTGGTTTAGTTATAGACACGCTGGTAGGTTTAGCGCACGGTGTAGTCAAGAGCATGGACGAGATTGAAGCGGTGGGGCACCGCGTGGTGCATGCGGGTGAGAAATATGCATGTTCAACGATCGTCAACGATGACGTGATGCAGGCGTTGCGGCAGTGCATTGAATTGGCTCCACTACACAACCCGCCTAATATCATGGGCATTGAAGTTTGCACTAAACTGATGCCCAAGGCCAAGAGCGTAGCAGTTTTTGACACCGCTTTCCATCAAACGATGCCACAGGCAGCCTATCTCTATGCTTTGCCCCTCGAGTTTTATCGGAAGTATGGTGTACGTCGCTACGGCTTCCACGGTACTTCGCACCGCTATGTTTCCGAGCGCGCGGCACACATGCTTGGCAGGCCAGTCAGCGAGGTAAAAGTGATAACCTGTCATCTCGGCAATGGTGCTTCTGTGGCTGCGGTCGATGGCGGGAGATCTATTGATACGAGTATGGGGTTCACGCCGTTAGAAGGGCTCATCATGGGAACCCGCTCGGGAGACCTTGACCCCGCTGTTGTCCCCTACCTGATGTACAAAGAGAACATGAACACCGAGGAAATATGTAATTTGCTGAACAAAAAGTGCGGCGTAATGGGAGTTTCTGGGGTCAGCAGCGACTTTCGCGTCATCGAAGACGCTGCCGCCAAGGGGAATCAGCAGGCACAGCTTGCGCTGGACATGTACTACTATCGGGTACGTAAATACATAGGTGCCTATGCCGCAGCCCTCGGTGGCCTTGACGCCATTGTGTTTACGGCAGGTATTGGCGAGAACTCGCCTGAGGTCAGGGCAGAAGTGTGTAAGCACCTCGGATTTATGGGTGTAGAATTAGACCTCGCGAAGAACAGAGTCCGCGGCAAAGAAGCAGACCTCAGTACCGAAAACGCTAAAGTGAAGGTGCTGCTGATTCCGACAAATGAAGAACTGATTATCGCCCGCGACACGAAGGGACTTGTCGACTCACACTAAGAATTGACGCTACTACACACACTGTGTATAATCTATGAGGTGTTGGACATGAAGGTTATGGTTACCGAGCTCTGTGAGGCATCCGCTCCGCGCGATTTTGAGTTTGTCTTGTCCATGACTCCCCTAGAACTGCAAGGGACTGACTTTGTGCCGGTTTCTCCCCCGCACATAAGGCTACGGCTGCGCCGCGAAGGTAGCAAGATTGAGGTAGGGGCGGCTGTGCGCGCGCGGATGCATTCACCTTGCGCCCGCTGTCTAGCAGACTCGATAACAAACCTCAATGTAGCGGTGACCGACCAGTGGCCCCTGTGCGGAACGAATGATGAGACAGCAGACTTCCTCGCCTCTCCTTTCATAGAGGATGCAGGTCGCATAGTAAACTTAACAGAATACGGGTCAGCCTTACTGGTGGAGCACTTGCCTGTACGAGTGCTATGCTCGGGTAATTGCCGGGGTCTCTGCCCTACTTGCGGAATAAACCGCAACGAAGGTGAGTGCACTTGCGGGAACAGCGAGCTCGACCCACGCCTAGCGGTGTTAGGACGTTTGCTGCATGACAAAGGAGGTGTTAGAGATGGCACTACCGAAAAGAAAAACATCTAAGGCACGTCGCGATAAGCGCCGGGCCAACTGGAAATTAACCTCTCCCGGCTTAGTATCTTGCCCCCAGTGTCATGAGGCCAAGCTTCCTCATCGCATTTGTACCGCATGTGGATACTACAAGAACAAAGTTGTGGTCGCACAAGCAACAAAGTAAAGCAGACCAGAAAGGCGAAAACCTCGCCTTTCTTTGCTTTCTGCACACTCTCCGCGATGATGCACGCATTCTCTACGCCTCGTACAAATTCTTTGTACATATGTGCTCGGGATGTGCACAAAAATATATTGAATCGATAATTCCAGATGAAGTATACTTAGACT
>QLUS01000208.1 GCA_018725535.1 Bacillota bacterium | reverse complement strand
TGTTTCGAAGAGGTTATTGCCGTGCGCGTCGATAGACACGATCAAGGGTCCAAGCTCGCGGACACGCATAATCCAGAAAGCCTCAGGCATGCCGAGGTCTAGCCATTCTACACCCTCGATCTCCTCTACCGCTGTTGCGCCAATAACAGCGCACCCGCCAGGGAAAACGCAGTGCAGCGCTTTGTGTTCACGACAAGCCGCCGCCGTCTTGGCACCCATGCCTCCTTTGCCGACGATCACTTTTACTCCGGTTGCTGCGATGAATTCGGCCTCGAACCTTTCCATGCGCATACTCGTGGTAGGGCCAAGCGACCATCCTGTACCCCTGTTCGGTCGCTTCCACATAGGACCGGCGTGGAAGATGGCTTTCCCGGCGATAGAGTAAGGTAAATCTTAGCCAAGAGCAATCACGCGCCGGTGACCAACATCGCGGCAAGTGACTATGTGCCCTGTCAAATACACTACATCGCCAACCTTGATGTCTTGCAGGTCCTCATTGGTAAGCGGCGTATGGAGTATTTTCTTCATAGTGACACCCCCCGGTGCGAGAGTAACTCGTAACTCATGTCATCGCGGAGACTCAATGTGCCGCGACGATGTGCCCAGCAACCCACACTGACACCCACGGACAGTGAGGAAGGATGTCTAGCAGCCGACTCCACGTGCACACCCATGACGAAAGCTTGACCGGGCAAACCTTGGGCACCGATGCCGAGGTTGTTAAGTCCGTCCGCGAGCAACTTTTCAAACTCTGCCCCACGCAGGTTGGGGTGTTTGGTGCCGAGAGGGCGGAGAATAGCTTTCTTAGAGAGCAGGGCGGCAATCTCAGCCGAACCGGCAATGCCTACACCCACAAGCAGGGGAGGACAGGCGTTTACTCCTAACTCCACCCTCGTGTCAAACACATACTTAGCCACGCCCTCGTAACCCGCGCTCGGCATCAGGGTGATGGCCCTGCCGGGCAAGCTTCCGCCACCTCCGGCCATATAGGCTTCGACTTCCACACCATTGCCCGGGACAATATCCCAGTTAATGAAGGGAATCCGCGCGCCGATGTTGGTGCCGGTGTTCTTTTCATCAAAGATCTCGACGGCATTGTGGCGCAAAGGCGAACTGATAGTCGCCTCGAGGACGCCTCGCGTCAAGGAGTCTTTGAGAATGGGCAAAAGTTTAGAGTCGCTACCGGCCTTAATATAGAAACTGATCACGCCGGTATCCTGGCAGATAGGGCGATTCAGAGTAATGGCTTGCTCCATGTTATCGAACATGGAATCGTAGACTACGCGCTCGAGACCAGGAGAGGCGTTAGCCCGGAGTTCGGTTAGTTTGTGTGTAATGTCATCCGGAAGCCTTTTGCCGACGATGTCAAGAAATTTTGCTATGACGGACGTGAGTTGATGCACTTCGTCTGACAAGCGATGACCTCTCTTTTGCACTCTCCGGGGTCGATGGAGAACAGCCAAGTTCACCTATGCGCGGTACTTCTTCTCTAAGTTGCGGTGTATTGGCAGACCAATCATATCGTTGAAATTGTGAAACGGCAACATATCGCCGATGGCACTCGCGGTAGTGCCTCCAGCCTTGAGGGTCTGCGCGCAGTCCTGCACAGCCTTAGCCGCAGTATACAACATAGCCAGCGGAAAGATCACTATGTTGTTTTGCGAACATTCATCATGGGAAGAACGGCCAAATCATTGGTATAAGCGCGACTGAGACTACAAACATGACTAGCACTAACGGCAGACCTACTTTGGTGTAATCGAGGAACCTAAACTTGCCCGGACCTACAACCAGCGCGTTGGGCGGCGTGCCCACGGGAGTGGCAAAGGCGCAAGAAGCAGCTATGCCAACTGTCATGAGCACCGCACGAGGGTCCGCTCCTAGTCCATTGGCAATGACTAGGACCAATGGTGCCAGTACAGCTGCGGCAGCCGTGTTGGACATGAACTGTGTGAGCCCTCCCACCACAAGGAACAGAACTGCAGTTATGAGATAGGGGCTGGCTCCTTGCCCTAGGGCTGCGACAACGCCATCGGCAATCATCTTCCCCGCGCCAGAGCGGTCAAGAACATAGAGCTCGTTACGCACTGCATGACAAAGGTTACGTACATGAGGAACCCACCCATTTTGCCAGAAGTAGGCCCCGGCTCTGACTTGTAGAGAGGGGGAATGTTACTGATAACAGGATAAATCGTGCCTGCACTGCGGGCAGTGTTCGACGGCATAAACGGTGCGAGAGCTAAGTCTGCATAGGTCGCAGCGTAGCCTAGCCCAAGCGTGGTCTTGCCAAGCAAGGACACCATGAGCAGTGCCACACGTTTCCCTAGCCCCGTCTTTTCGTAACCCAGAGCAAACATGGTGGCCACTTAGTACATGAGTCTTGGGACACTGGTGGATGCTCTTTGACGCCAAAATCGGGTTTAATCAGCGGAAACAAAGAAGGCACCGCTAGCGCTGAGCCCCTGCTCACCACAGACGGTGCCCCTTCTCGACTACTCCTAGAGGACTAACAAAC
>QLUS01000207.1 GCA_018725535.1 Bacillota bacterium | reverse complement strand
AGGGATTATCGCGCTCGTGGGGCCACAGCTACGCACGCAGATAGTTGCCATGGTGAACAGCGCTCTCGCGGCGGCGAATACGATCTTTCAGGGCACTTGGGCGCCGTAGGTCTCCCATGCGCACCGGAGTCGCACTGCTGAAAGACAGGCGAGGCAATGGTCAAATGATAGCCACGGCCGCGCTCATCCCGGTTCTTTTGCTGTTACTCGGCGCCATGGTGGATGTCTCGGTCACCACTTCGATGCAAACGTGGGTCAGCGAGGCAGCTTTACAGGGGGCGCGGGTGGGGTCACGCTCGGCGCTCCCTAGGGAGGCCGCTCTGGCGGCGGTGATTAGATTCGGAGAGGGGATTGCGGGTTGGCGGATGGGGGATCGGCTCACAGCGACCGCTAGGCTTGATGGCACCGGGGGCGTTTTAGTGGTTGAGGTGTCGTACACCTACGCCCTGCTAAGCGGAAGGACACAAGTTGCCCGCGCTTCTAGTTCTGTGTATCTGGTGGACACACCGTGAGGCGGCTTCGCAGCGACACGCGGGGGGAGGCAATGCTCTTGTCTCTCCTTTTTCTTGTGTGGGTGGGCATTTTGTTCCTGTGGGCCACATCGCAGATCTCTACGGGAGTGGCTGTCCGCAGTCAACTAACGCGGCTTTGTGACGAGATAGCGGTCAATGTCTCAGTGGCGGGTGTTGACCGCGAACAATTAGAAATGGACAATGTCCGCCTTGACAGACCGGCGGCTAATGCTATTGCCGCAGAGGCTTTTCGTCGAGCAGGAGTTCAAGGAGTGACGTTCACCATTGAGGTTGTAAACGGGGAGATTGTGGTCCGCGCTACACTTGGGAACATCACTGTATCCAGTGCGGCTACACCAAGAAAAGTGCGAAATTAGTCTAGCTTGTTATGGAGGGGATGGTTATCATAGGACAAACGCGCTTATATCGGATTCTAGTTGCTATCCTCCTTGTGCTCATCAGCGTTCCACTCCCCAGTGTCAGTGCAGGACCATGGGTTAGGGTACGCACGGGTCAAGTGACACCGCGATTTTGGGTGGATACGTCACGCTATTTAACAAGAGAGGTTGTTGTGTCTCCCGCACGAACGATCCCCGCAGTGACAGAAAGGCGCTGGGTGGAGACTTCTCCTGCTCGGGCGGCGGTGGGTCACTGGGAGACCACAGAAAGTCGCTGGGTGGAGGTTACACCCGCCGTTCCGGCGCAGTACGGCTGGCGGACCGTCGAGGTTTCCCCAGGTCATTGGAGCAATGTTTGGGTTCCCCCCGTGACAGAACAACGCTGGGTTCAGATCTCCCCCGCCGTTCCCGCGCAGTATGGCTGGCAGACCGTCGAGGTGACCGCTGGTCATTGGAGCAGGGTTTGGGTCCTCCCCGTGACAGAACGGCGCTGGGTTCAAATCTCCCCCGCCGTTCCCGCGCAGTATGGCTGGCAGACCGTCGAGGTGGCCGCTGGTCATTGGAGCAATGTTTGGGTTCCCCCTGTGACAGAACAGCGCTGGGTTCGAATCTCCCCCGCAATCCCGGCGCAGAGGGGATGGCGGGATTTCGTAGTTGGGACAAGTTCCACCCCTCTAGCCACAGAATGGCGCTGGGTGGAGACGTCACCGGCGGTCCCTGCGCAAGCGGCGCGGTGGGACTGGCAGACTGTTGAACTTTCTCCCGGGCGCTACGAGTACACATGGATGCCTCCGAGCACACAAACGCGCCTGGTGCAGACCTCGCCCGGATCCCCTGCGGTTTTTACGTCTAGGGAGATTATAGTGTCCCCTGGGCGATGGGAGAACACATGGATCCCGCCGGTGACAAGAGTGGAAAGGGTGCAGATTTCTCCGGCAATCCCCCCATATATGAGACTAGGGAGATTATAGTATCCCCCGGTCGGTGGGAAAGCATTTGGATTCCTGCGGTGACGCGAACGGAAAGAGTGCAGGTGCATCCCTTTATTCCCGCGGAGTGGCGGGATGTTGTCGTCTTCGATCCGCCTACACAGAGATGGGTGCAAACCGCTCCCGCGATCCCCGCACGGTATGAAGAAAGGACAGTGGTGGTTACTCCTGCCACGACAATCCCGGCGGTTACGGAGCAACGCTGGGTACAAACCGCCGCTGCCGTCCCCGCGCGACCCGCACAAGGGCATTGGGCGACTGTGTTAATCCGACCTGAGCGGCGGGTGAGAACGGAGCTTGTTTTCTGGCCGTCGGATGCTGGCCCCGGCGGGCCGAGAACCATAATAGTCCACGTACAGGGGTACTCGGTTCCGGTCACCGTGAATCTTCCTGCGGGAGACCATCACGGCGTCCCGTGGCCGATAACAATCCCGGTACTGGTCACAATTCCGGCGCGCACAGAGCAACGGTGGGTGGAAACCGCGCCCGCCGTTCCCGCGCGACCCGCCCAAGGCTACTGGAAGACCGTGGTGATTACTCCCGCGCGAACGATCCCCGCGGTGACAAGGACGGAGACGGTGCAGGTATCTCCGTTTAGACCGGCGGAGGGGCATTGGGTGACCGT
>QLUS01000206.1 GCA_018725535.1 Bacillota bacterium | reverse complement strand
AAACGCGCAAGACAAATGCTTTGGTCCCGCTTTTTCCAACTCCGGGCCTCTCTGTGCGCCCCTCCAAGCTGTAACCCTTAAGCCTGAGCGACACGCGATATCGCCACGCGAACCAAACACGTACACCGCCGCACGCCATTAGCCCTAGCGCTGCCGTTACCAACAATGCAATCAACAACGTCACGATTATCCCCCCCGCGGCAAGAACAGGTCGGCAGGCAATTGAATACCCGAATCGAGCAATTTCTTAGAGAAACTTGGCCTGATACCGGTGGGCCTAAACTCCCCCGCCACTCGTCCTGCGGCGTCTTTGCCCCCCTGCGTGTAAAGAAAGATGTCCTGCAGGGTAATTATGTCGCCTTCCATGCCTACAATCTCGCAGATGTGAGTAATTTTGCGGCTTCCGTCGCGAAACCGACTCTGTTGCACAATTACGTCTATAGCCGAGGCTATTTGCTCGCGGATAGCGCGCACCGGCAAATCCATCCCCGCCATCAGTACCATTGTTTCTAGGCGCGACAGCATATCGCGCGGCGTATTGGCATGCCCGGTAGTCAGCGAGCCGTCATGCCCTGTATTCATAGCCTGCAGCATATCTAGCGCTTCGCCGCCCCGCACTTCGCCAATGACGACGCGGTTAGGGCGCATGCGCAGGGAGTTGCGAACTAAGTCCCTGATGCTTACCGCGCCCTTGCCCTCTATGTTTGGCGGCCTTGCCTCTAGGGTGACAACATGTTCCTGTTTTAGCTGTAGCTCGGCAGCATCCTCGATTGTGACTATGCGCTCGTCGGGCGGTATAAATGCGGAAAGGCAGTTTAGGGTCGTCGTCTTCCCGCTGCCAGTTCCGCCGGAGACCACAATGTTAAGCCGACCTAAAACACAGGCCTCAAGAAACTTCGCCATACTCGGGCTAAGGGTGCCAAAGCCAATCAGGGAATCAATGGTTAGAGGGTCGCGACTAAACTTACGAATGGTAAGTGCCGGACCCCGCAGGGCCAGTGGCGGGATGATGGCGTTAACGCGCGAGCCGTCAGGCAACCTCGCGTCCACCATGGGAGAACTCTCGTCGATGCGGCGGCCAAGCGGCGCAACGATTTTCTCGATCACCGAAATGACGTGCGCGTCATCGCGAAAGGCGACATCGCAAGCTTCTAGCCTGCCCTTGCGTTCTACGAAAACCTGACGCGCGCTGTTGACCATGATTTCGCTAACGTGGTCATCATTCAGCAAAGCGGTAATGGGCCCAAACCCGGTAATTTCGTCGGTAAGCTTCTGCACGATGCGCAATCTGTCTTGCCGGCTTATCACCAGGCCGCTTTCGTTTAAACACCTTTCGGCGATTTCGGCAATGCTTGATTGAAGCTCCGATTCTTTGTCGGCGTCATGCAGTAGCTCCGGCTTAACCCCGCGGACAATAGCCTGGTGAATGGAACTAAGCAAAGCTCGTTCAGGGTCGTGCGGCAGACCAGCGACCCCTCGCTTGCCGACAGCTTGTAGGGCAGGTCGGTCGGTGCCACTCTCTAATCGCTTAAGCAGTGACATTACTTTGCTTGGCGGCGCCGCCACAGGCTAACCGCTTCCTCCCCTCGCTGTTTTGGCGCGAGATGTTCGTTTACTAAGTCGCGGTAGCGCTTCGCTAGTTTGCTGTCGGGTTGATCTAGCACAATCGGGGTGCCGCGATTAGCGGCAAGCATGGCTGGGATATCGTCGTGATGAATGCAGAAATCTACCTTGCGCGAGAGCGCGGCTTCGAGGTCGCCAAAGCGAACGCCGTAGTCGTACCCAGCTTGGTTCAGGATAAGAAACACCTTCTCTCGGCCGTAGCCAAGCCGCTGCATAAGTTCAAGCGAAACCTTCATGTTCTTAAGCGAGGCCATATCCATGTTGCCCATCAGCAAGACCTTGTCCGCCGCGTCTAGCGTCGCTAATGCGGTGTCGGCAAACGAGGCCGCCATATCTACGATTACATAGTCAAAGAGCGTGCGGCAAAGCGCAAGGATACGCAAGATGTGGTCAGGCACGACGTACTCCGCGTACTCGGGGCTGAGGGGAGCGGGGAGAACCAACACCCCGGAGGGGTGCTGCATAAAGTACGGCGCTATGGTCTTTTGGTCAAGTGTAGTCTCGCTCACGAGGTCGCTCAACGTGCGGCGGGGAACTAGGCCGAGAAACACACACACGTCGCCAAACTGCAGCGACAAGTCCACTACGCACACTTGCGCCCGACGCTCAGCCGCCAGAACCGCAGCCACATTGACGGCGAGGGTTGTCTTGCCTACCCCTCCCTTAGGGCTAAACACAGCGATGATTTGTCCGTCCGGCTTGCGGGTGCCGTGCGCGGCGAGGCCCTTCGCGCGGCGCGCGGTCTCCCTCTCCCACGCTTTTTGGATGCACTCCACTAGCTCATCCGCGCCAAAGGGCTTAACCAGATAATCTTTGGCACCCGCAATCATGGCCCTGCGCACATACTCGGTTTCGCCCTGCACAGACATAACGATGACGACGGTCTCGGAATAGGTGGAGGTGA
>QLUS01000205.1 GCA_018725535.1 Bacillota bacterium | reverse complement strand
CGCTTGTACGGGCGCCTCCGCTAGGCTTAATTTCAGCACCGCGCCGCTAAAGGCTTGCGCGAACTCTTCCAGGGACATGGCGATATACCCCAAGGAGGGGTCGGCCAGGTAGGCGAAATGCTCGTCCGCGCCCAAGAGCACGGTAAAGTGGTGCTCGCCGTCTAAGACCACGTGGGCGAGAACCGGGTTGGCGCCGGTTAAGTCAGGTAGAGTAAGGCACCAGCCTTGGGCCTGGTAGCCTAAGGCTAGGGCCGCCTGCCGCAGGGCTAACATGTTACTGCCCTGTTCGTCCAGCGTGACCATTTGCATAATCTGCTCGTAGTAGTTCTCACCGCCCATCATTTTAAGCAGCGTGGCCAATGCGGCGGGGCCGCAGCTGTAGGCGGTGGACTGCAGCACCAAGCCGTCGGCGCTAGGTTCAATTGTCTCCACGCTCCCTTCCGCTCCGCCGGGCGAAAGTTCTCCGGCCGGGTTCGGCGGCAAGGCGCCTGTCGCGGGAGGCTGATCCGGTGTTTCAACGCCTTCTCCGGGCGCGTCCGCAATCAAGGCGCCCTCCGCGGGCGATGTTGCTTCTTCCGCGGGAGGTTGCTCCGCCGGCAGGTCAAGGTCAAGCGTATCTGTAAGCGGTAAGGCCGGCCCGTCTTCCGGCATAAAAGCCGCCGCACCCTCTTCTCCGGCCGGAATTTCCGGTGTTTCAACGCCTTCTTCGGATACCCCCGCTCCCGTAATCAAAGAGAGCTCCGCCTCCGACAAGGCAGCGGCGGAGGCCATGGGCAGCTGGGCCAAGAGCAAGAGGAGAGAGAGCAGCAGGCACAGCCCCCGGCGGGAGAGACAACGCGTACTTCTTTTAAAAGACATTCTCATTTTTATCACCTTCTTTCTTTCGGGTAATTGGTTAACGCGCCTTCCCGGGATGGTTTCCTAAACGGTGAAGAGGGTCGGCGCCGGAGGGGATAATATAACCGTTTAACAGCTCACCTCCTGTTTTGCCGACTTGTCCCGTATGCGGGCCGCGGCGGCCGGCTAGGCGGACGCACTTGCCGCGCCTTTAAACCGGTCGTTGTTGCGGGGCTGCGAGTGTAAGTTGGTGGAGTGTTTTTAAGGGTTAATCTGCTACAGGCAATACTTTGTAGGTTAGTTAAATTATACCCCCCCCCCGATAAAGTCAAGCTTTTTTTCAATTCGGAAAAGTTATTTTGTTTCGCGCATCGGCCCTGCTCTCTCTCGGCGAGACGTCGGCGACGCCGGCCGGTTCGTTCTGGTCTTTGCCATTCGGAGTCTCCGAAGGCTTGGTGGTACTACATCCTTTCTCACTATTTGCCCGGTTATAATCCTGTCGGCTTCAAGGCTTCATTCAAGGCTTCAAATTATGTGCTCTCTCCGGCAAGATGTCATCCGGTTGAAGAAAAATGGCGGGACAAGGGATTTGTCCCCCTGTCCATCCCTTATCTGCGCCTTGTTAGAAATGGTTTCAGCCCACTATTTATTGTCGGATTTTGGATTTGCATCGAGCCAGTCAGTATGCCTAAACCTATTGCAAGGGTTAATAGTGCACTAAAACTCAGCACCTCGATAAACGCAGAAATAACTATTCATAAGGCAATATTACAACTTGTGAGTCAAAAGTTCTAGGCCTAAATAATTCCATAACATTACCGACAGTATAAAAATATGTTCCGTCAAGCATTTCACCTTCAGAAAAAACTATTGCCGCAAACTCTTTCATGAGCTAGTGCGTGGTTGTTTTCGGGCCGATATTCTACTTGACCAGATGTTCCAGGATACAATAAGCGAACGGATGGCCTGCGAATTAATCGTTGCAATCCAGTTTTCCAAAGCTTAGAGCGGGAACTATTGCTTCCTCCGCCATCGGCAGTAATAAGCAGGCACTCGGCTTCCAAATAGGTTTTCCGGCTCATGGAGTACCACCACCCGCAAATACTTTCGACGGCAAAGGCGGCGGTATCATGGTCAGTGCCCACATTAACCCATGCGTTGTTTTGAGCCATGTCGTAGACGTCATAGGGACTTACCTTTCCGAGTTCCTTGTCGAGAAAGTCATAAACCCGTACGGGCTCCGATGTCTTTTTCGGTTGCCATTCTTGTCTAGTATTTTTTAAAATTGCCGACGAGTTCCTTTTTCTTGGCATCTACGGCGATGACCGGTTGTCCGTCTTTTTGAACCGTCTGGTTGATGTACTCGAACTATGCGTTGCGATCCGGATGAGAGCTGCCTTCCTGTGTTTTTCGGTTGGCCTGCAGGCTGTAACCCATTTCATGCAGTGTATCCAACGAAACCGGACTGTCCATTACCGTCTGTCATTTTCCGCCAGGCACCAGCAAATGAAACAAAATTAAACACCGCCTGTTTTCCTACACCAGCCAAAATTGGCGCGGGAAACCACTGGTAAATCATGAAACAATTGTGAACTTAATTGCCAATGTGAAGCGCGCGCTGGCGATAAGGTCTCCCGGCAGGATCTCCCGGGACACGTGGTTGACGATGGCTTCTTTGATAAACCAGGCCCTTCGCATTTTAATTTAACTTGCAGGGCTAGTATAAA
>QLUS01000204.1 GCA_018725535.1 Bacillota bacterium | reverse complement strand
CGCCTGCGGATCAAGCCGGGAGATCGCGGGTACCTGCCAGTAGGCAGCCACGGACAAGCGGCGGTAACGGAACGGGCTGGTCGGTGGTATGTGTCGGTGCTTGAGTCCAAGGTCGAAATGGCGCCGCCGAACGGCGGCAAAGTGGTGGGCATTGATTGTGGTGTCGCCAACTTGGCTGCATTGTCCGACGGCACAGTCATCAAGAACCCGCGGGCTTGGGCGCAAGCCGAGGTCAAGATCAAGCGATTGCAGCGGGAAGTGTCGAGGAAGAAACTAGGATCGGCCAACAGGCGCAAGGCTAGGGCGCGGCTGGCCCGTGCTTATGCCCAAGCGGCAAACCTCCGACGGGACGCACTCCATCAGACTACGACCACTATTACCAAAAGCCACGGTAAGGTGATCATCGAAGACCTGAAGGTGTGTAACATGACCCGCCGTCGGGTGGGTAGCGGACGAGCAGCCAAGGCTGGGCTCAACCGGGTGTTACTTGACGCCTCATGCGGAGAGTTCCGTCGCCTACTAGTCTACAAAGCACAGCTTTATGGCTGCGAGATAGTGGTCGTCCCCCCTGCTCATACCAGCCAGCGGTGCGCTGCCTGCGGGTACGTCGACGCGGGCAATCGGCAGTCGCAGTCGGTATTTCGGTGTTTGTCCTGTGGGCATGAGGCGAACGCCGACTTGAATGCAGCGGTTAACATTCTGGTGGCCGGGAGTTGCCCGGACACTCTAAACGCCTGTGGAGTGGACGGAAGACGCTGGAGCCCTTTGGTCTCCGCGCAGTTCGCGATGAAACAGGAATCGGCGGTAGCATCACACTCACTACCGCTTTGAGCAACGGTAGAGGATACTGCATACCCGTGATTCTGCGCGGTCATCACGGTCCGGCCGGTGACGAGGTCTTTTACGGGATGGTTGCCGCCGCGGTGTCCGAACTTGAGCTTGTAGGTGTCTCCGCCACAGGCGAGAGCGAGAATCTGCTGGCCTAGGCAAATGCCGAAGATGGGCACGTGGGTAAGCAGCACTCTGGTTGCAGCGATGGCTTGCGAGCAATCCTTGGGGTCGCCCGGGCCGTTAGACAAAACTAGTGCATCGGGCGTTTGGGCTAGGATGTCGCGCGCGGAGCTTGTGCTCGGGACTACCCAGATACTGGCGTCAAGTGCGGCCAGTGCGCTAATAATGCTTACTTTGGCACCAAAATCGACTAGTGTTACTCGCCAAGTGCCGATCTCTTTAGCCCAGTATGGCCTCGGTGTGCTGGCGTGAACGGCTAAGTCGCGGCTACGGTGGAATGTGCTGAGGTCACGTACGGCGCTTGCGACTGCTTCCTTGCTGCTTACAAACTTGCCCGGCAAAGTGCCGTGCGTACGGAGGTGGCGCGTGAGTGCGCGTGTATCTACTCCGGCTAGGCCGGGTGTGCCATTCTCCCTTAGAAAACTATCAAGGTTTTGGGTTTGCGTCCAGTGCGTAGGCTTCCCGCATGCCTCCGCCACCACTAGCCCTGCGGCATGGATTTTTGCGCTCTCGGAAAAGTCCGGTGCATACCGTAATTGCCGGCTAGGGGGTAGGTCAGCACGATAAACTGCTCGGCGTAAGAAGGGTCGGTGAGGACTTCCTGGTAGCCGGCCATGCTGGTGTTAAAGACCGTCTCCCCTGTGACATCACGCCAGTTGCCAAACGGAGCGCCAGGGAACATGTTGCCGTCCTGTAAAACGAGAAAACTTTCTTTCATCTGCATATTTATACCTCCCTTATAGAAAATACTACTCTCCTGCCAGGTGGCAAGAAAGTAGTATGTGCAAGCACATCCACACTCCGGCTCACCCTTGCTAGCCTCACTGGGCCAAACTTAAAGGGCAGTCAAGTGCATATTCTTTCACTGATAATAGGCTACTACGCGATAATTGTCAACAACTTTTTTGGGGGTTGGGGCGAAACTTGAAATTGCTCACCAACAAATATATAATACTAGTACAGAACCATACATATCGTTTGCATAGATTCTGGGACGGGAAGAAGAATAGTCATAAATGGAGGGTTAATCATGTTGAAGCTTGCTGTGATCTACTATAGCGCTTTTGGCACGAACTACAGGTTGGCAAAATGGGCGGAAGAAGCGGGCAAGGCTGTCGGAGCAACGGTAAAGCTACTTAGAGTACAGGAGCTTGCTCCTGAAGCAGTTGTTTCCGCCAACCCCGCTTGGAGTGCTCATGTGGAGGCGACGAAAGACATTCCCATCGCCACCCCTGAGGATATTGCTTGGGCAGACGCCATCGTTTTCAGCACTCCCACCCGGTTCGGCAACTTGGCTTCGCAAATGAAGCAGTTCTTGGACACTACAGGCGGGATTTGGTTTCAGGGGAAGACGGTCAATAAGGTAGTCAGCGCCTTTACATCTGCGCAAAACGCGCACGGCGGCCAGGAGCAGACGCTCTTGTCACTGTACACCACCATGTACCACTGGGGGGCGATAGTCGTTACGCCGGGATATACCGACGGTTCGGTATTAAAGGCCGGCGGGAATCCTTACGGTACCAGTGTGAGTGTCGATGACGCCGGAAACATGAAAGAAGACGTGCAGG
>QLUS01000203.1 GCA_018725535.1 Bacillota bacterium | reverse complement strand
CACAGTGGCGCGCGTGATGCCACATACTAACAATTACCCTGTGCGCATCAGCAGACAGCAACACTCCACGTGGCACGTATGCGGAAACATATCTACCGGCTGCACTTCCACTGTTCGGTAGCCCCGCTCGCTGAGGTAGCGCAAGTCACGCGCTAAGGTGGACGGGTTGCAGGACACATAGACGATGCGCTCTGGCCGCGCGGCAGCTATGACCTCGAGCAAGCGCTCGTCGCACCCCGCCCGCGGCGGGTCGATGACGCACACATGCGGAAACTGCCCTGCCCTAATCAGCTCAGGCACAACGTCCTCTGCGGCACCCACGACAAACGAAGCGTTGGTGATGCCGTTCTGGCGCGCGTTCTCCTGCGCGTCTGCGATAGCCTCCCGCACAATTTCGATGCCAGTGACATGCCTAGCATCACGCGCCAGCGCGAGCCCGATGGTCCCTACGCCAGAGTATATGTCAAACACATTTTCGCGACCTGTAAGCGCGGCATACTCCCGCACCTTGCCGTACAACACCTCGGTCTGCACAGGGTTAACCTGCAGAAACGAACGCGCCGAGACCTTGAACTTAAGCCCGGCGATTTCATCTAGGATGTGGTCGCGCCCCTGGAGGAGGCGTGTTTCTTCGCCCAAGATTACGTTTCCACGCTTGCGATTGATGTTCAGTTGCACTGACACTACGCTAGGCAAACGCACGATTATTTCTCGGGCGATATCTCCCGCCAAGGGGAGCGTCTCACCGTTTATGACTAGGACGACCATGGTTTCATGGCTAGCCACAGCGTGCCGCACTAGGACGTGCCTCAGCAGGCCGGTATGTGTGGACTCTTCATAAGTGCTGACCCCAAAGCGCGCAACTACTTCGCCCACCACGATTAACGCAGCATTACTTGCCTCATGTTGGATCAGGCAGTTGTCTACCGGCACAATCTCGTGGCTGCGCCGCTTATAGCACCCCATGACCATTTGACCAGCCTGCAAGCCGACCGGGAACTGCGCCTTGTTGCGGTAATTATACGGCGTAGACATAGGGATAATCGGCTTTACGACGACATTCTCTACCCCGCCGATCCTCTGCAGAGCGGCTCGCACCTGCTCTTCTTTGTAGCGCAGCTGCGCCGCGTAGCTCGCGTGCATCAGCTGACAACCGCCGCACTCCCCGAAATATGGGCACGGCGGCGTTATGCGGTCCGGCGACGACACCACCACATCGCGAATTAGCGCCCGCGCATAGTTCGGCTTAACCGATATAATCTCGGCGAGGACAGTGTCTCCCGGCAGGGCGTCCGGCACAAACACCGTAAACCCCTCGCATCTGCCGACACCTTCGGCTTCATGCGAGATGCCGTGCACCGGCACCATCACCTGTTGCCCAATCTTAACTGGCACACCCACTAGCCTAGGCCCCTCTGCTCTAGATCCAACAAAGCGCGCTTGCAGTCTAGCCCGCCGGCGAAACCTCCCAAAGAACCATCATGCGCACACACACGGTGGCACGGTATAACAAGCGGTAATGGGTTGCGCTTGTTGGCTTGCCCAACGGCTCTCGCAGCTTTGGGCAAACCCACTGTCCTAGCTATGTCCATGTAGCTCCATGTTTCACCATAGGGGATCTCCCGGAGCGCCTGCCATACCCGCAGCTGAAAATCCGTTCCCTCTACATCTAATGGGAGGTCGAATTTGTGCAGTACCCCATCAAAATACGCACTAAGCTCGTTCTTCACTCCATGGACGCCGTCCTCATCAGGCAGACAATCTGCCTCCCTGACGCCGCGCTGCCCTAGGATGCGCAGAAGCTCGTCCCGTGTGCCGCCCGGCACTGTGATGGCCATTGCCCCTCGCAGCGAAACCGCATAGTGCACAGCGCCTAACGCCGTCTCCAGTTGTCCAACAAAAACCTGCATAAAATCCGCCCCTTTGCTTAATTGTTCCACAAAGGCAGAATCATCTCCTGCCTATCCGCGCGAGCTTGCAGTTGTCGCCCGCCCACAATTCCGCTATCCTAATGGTAACACCGACAAAGGAGTGAGCGCATGAAAAAGCTCTTGGTCGTAGTCGATTTCCAGCGCGACTTCGTAGACGGCAGCCTGGGCTTTCCGCAGGCGCCTACGCTAGACGCCGTGATTGCCGAGAAAATTGCCGCCTATCGCCTTGCCGGCGATGACATTCTGTTTACCCTAGATACCCATGGCCAAGATTACCCCCATACCCAAGAAGGCCGCAACTTGCCCGTTGCCCACTGCACCAAGGGAACCCCCGGCTGGGAGCTCTACGGGGCCGTCGGGCAAAGCGTGAGTGCCAAAGACACGCGCATCGAAAAGCCCGCCTTTGGCTCCATGGAGCTTGCACGCCACCTAGAACTCCTCCAGTACACCAGCGTCGAATTCGTCGGCCTGGTGACCAATATCTGCGTGCTAGCTAATGCCGTTATCGCCAAAGCCGCGCTGCCCGAAGCCGTCATTACCGTAGACGCTGCTGCCGTCGCCAGCTACGACGAACGCCTCCACAACGCCGCTCTCGACGTCATGGAAGCGCTACAAATAGAAGTGCAAAACCGCAGATAAGAAAGAGGGGGCAAACAACAT
>QLUS01000202.1 GCA_018725535.1 Bacillota bacterium | reverse complement strand
TATGGTTTGTCCAATGATTATCTAGCTAGGGGGTGGTTGATGAACAAACAGCAGCAGAGAGCCAAAGTCGACAGTCCAAGAAGTGAAAGGAGAGGTACAATGGAACAATTAATGGCGTTTAACAGCTGGCTGAACAGCATTGTCTGGGGACCTCCTATTCTAGTGCTAATTGTCGGAACAGGTGTCTATCTGTCGTTTAAGGTGAACTTCCTCCAAGTAACACACATTGGCTATGCGCTAAAAAATACAGTCATGAAGGTGTTCGAAAAACAGGAGGACTCAGCAACCGAAATTACTCCTTTCCAAGCGCTGGCTACAGCGGTAGCGGCGACAGTCGGCGTAGGTAATATCGCTGGCGTAGCCACTGCTGTAGCTGCTGGCGGCCCCGGCGCGTTGTTCTGGATGTGGATTTCCGGTTTCTTTGGCATGGTCACGAAGTTTGCCGAAGTAGTCCTAGCCATTAAGTACCGCGAAAAGACGGTCAATGGTACATGGGCGGGCGGCCCGATGTACTATATCACCAAGGGCCTCAACATGAAGTGGCTGGCGCTCCTATTTGCTGGCTTTGGGGCTTTGGCCTCGTTTGGCATCGGCAATATGGTGCAAGCCAATTCTGTGGCATCCGCTCTCTATACCTCGTTTAATGTGCCCACAATTGCTACGGGCATCGTCATGCTCGTTGTCACGGGTCTAGTTATTATTGGCGGCATTAAGCGCATTGGCTCCTTTGCCGCAAAACTCGTGCCGTTTATGGCGGTATTCTACATTGTCGGCGCAACAATTATCGTGCTAACACACATTGGCGAATTGCCAGCAGCTATTACGACAGTTCTCACTTACGCCTTTACTCCTGCGGCCGCAGTCGGCGGGTTTGCTGGTGCCGCTGTGCGCTATGCCATCCGTTATGGTATCGCCCGCGGCGTATTCAGCAATGAAGCTGGCCTCGGTAGCGCGCCTATGGCCCACGCCGCAGCCAAGACCGACCACCCCGTGCGCCAAGCCTTGTGGGGCATCTTCGAGGTGTTTGTTGACACCATCGTGATCTGCACCTTAACCGGTCTCACGATCATGGTCACCGGCGTGTGGGAGACAGGCAAGAGAGGGGCCCCTTTGACTATCGCCGCCTTTGAAGCTGGCTTGCCCGGCATCGGGGAGTACATTGTGGCCATCGGTCTTGCCCTCTTTGCCTTCTCCACCGTCATCGGTTGGTCATGGTACGGGGAGAAGTGCACGGAATACGTGCTCGGCAGCCAAGCCGGTAAGATATTCCGCTATGTCTACCTGCCCTTTATTATAGTGGGCTCCTTAGGCGCACTCACAGCAGTGTGGGACATCGCCGATACGCTAAACGGATTGATGGCTATCCCGAACTTGGTTGCCTTGCTGTTGCTTAGCGGCACGGTTGTAGCACTTACGAAAGAGTTCTTTGGTGTACACCTAAAGGCCAAGAAGAAGGGTGCCGAGGCTTAGAACAAAAGGTTTTCACCACAGAGGCACAGAGTGCACAGAGGGGGCTATGGGTTGAATCTTATCGATTCGCTTGCTCCGGCTCTGTGTTCTCTGTGCCTCTGTGGTGCACGTCTCCCCATTCCCCGCGTGAGTCTGCCCCTTTGCCTGTAAAGGAGGACGCCAGTGACAAAACAAATCGCAGAGACAACACTTTCGCCGCCGGTCGCAGCGTACTTTCGGGAGCGAGGGTACACAGTGCACGCCGAAGTTTTGCACTGCGACCTCTTAGCGCGGCGCGGTGAGGAAGTGGTGGCGATCGAGCTAAAGCGCAGCCTAAACATAGAGGTGCTGGCACAGGTCGTGCGCCGCCAAGCCCTAGCAGGCCATGTTTACATCGCGGTTTCGCGCCCTAAGTGCGTGGGGCGGGTCGGGCGTTGGCGGGCGATACTGCAACTCTTGCGGCGGCTAGAGCTCGGGTTACTCTGGGTTGATGTCGACAAAAATCCACCGAAGGTCGAAGAAAGACTCGCACCTTCGCCCTATACTCCAAGGAGGCAAGCAAAAAAGCGGCGGCTCGCCACCCATGAGGCGGCAAACCGCACCTTAGATCTAAATGTCGGTGGTTCAAGCAAGCAAAAACTGATGACTGCCTACCGCGAAAACGCCCTGCGCATAGCTTTTTTACTGGCACAACACGGGCCACTTTCCGCAAAAAACCTGCGCGAACTCGGCACTAACGACAAGACCTATGCGACCTTGCGCCGTAATGTCTATGGCTGGTTCACCCTTCATACACGCGGCGTTTATGACATTACCCCGGCAGGGCGTGCCGCGCTGGTGGAGTATGCCGAATTGGTGGGTTTGTGGGGGATGTAGGGGCACGGCATGCCGTGCCCTCGTCCAGCGGAAAGCCACCGCATGATTCACGATTCATGATTCACGATTGCCCCCGTCCAGCGGCTAAAACAAATCCGCCGTACTCAAGTACCTCTCCCCGCTGTCAGGCAAAATCGTCACTACGATGCTGCCGAGGGAGAGCTTTTTGGCAACCGCGAGTGCGGCGCACACGTTAGTCCCCGAGGAGATGCCGACAAACAAGCCTTCCTCGCGCGCTAAGCGGCGCGTCATCGCATAAGCCTCTTCGCAGCTGACGACAACTACTTCGTCATAGACCGC
>QLUS01000201.1 GCA_018725535.1 Bacillota bacterium | reverse complement strand
TCACTGACTGGTAACACGAGCCGGATGAGTCGAGAGGCTCACGTCCGGTTCTGTGAGGGGTTGGGGGTGCAACTCCCCCGACCTACTCGGCGAGCCTTTTGCTTCAGGGAAAACAGATTGCCCAGAAGAACGAAGTCGCGACGATAGCTATTCTTTTCTATGGGGATTCAATAATTTCTGCTTGCATTCTCTTTGTATACTAACAGATGTATGGCGGAAGAACAATCCCAAAAGCTATCGCGATAGCGATTTCGCTCTTCTTTTGTTATAGGACAAAAGGACCGTACCCGTGTTCTCCCTAGGTATTAGGTCGCACAGGGTGCGACTGCTACGAACCGGGGAAGCCATCAACCAAGTTCATCCCCGTCTGGCTGTGGAACGCACCGCGCAATCAGCTCTCAACTTAGACTTTGTGACACAGTCTGCCGTCCCCCCGTGTTTCCCTTGACGTTCGGGAACGTATAGGGTATCGTTATCGTAACACGATAACGAAAATGGATAGAGGGTGATGGTTTGGAGGGCGCGATAATCCGCAAGTTCTTGCTTGGTTTTATAAGTATCCATATCCTACATCACGCGAAATACGAGTCGATATACGGCGTGTGGATGATGGACGAGTTAAAGCATCACGGCTATAGCATGAGTGCCGGTACCTTGTATCCCATACTCCATAGTCTAGAGCGCGACGGGCTATTAGCCTCAGAGGAGCGAAATGTCGAAGGGAAAATCCGCAAGTACTATAGCATCACTGCCGCAGGTGACGTTGTGCTCAAAGAGGCGCGGTCCAAGGCCTATGAACTTTTCCGCGAAATCCGGGAGTAGCGAGAGGGGAATGGAAGATGAAAGTGAGCAACATGCAGAACAGAGCCACACTGCGAGATCTATTCCGCTTCTTTTTCATGCTCGGTGTCACAGCCTTTGGTGGACCAGTGGCGCACCTCGCCATCATGCAGCGCGAGGCCGTTGAGAAACGGGAGATGACCATGCTTACAGGGATAGGTGTTACGGCTCAGGGGCGGTAAGTGTCGGTGCTCTGGAAGTGTTCCTAGTGTTCTTGAAGATGGGCCTAGTGCTCTATGGCAGCGGGTACCTCCTAGTGGCCTATATGCAGGCCGATCTGGTAAATCGGCTTGGCTGGCTAAGCATGCAGCAAATGCTAGACGTTGTGGCTATTGGGCAAATGACTCCCGGGCCGTTCCTGACCACGGCTACTGCTGCAGGCATGGTCATTGCTAGCTTCCCCGGCGGACTAGCTGCTTGATGAAAAGGAGGTTCTTACGACATGAATATTTGGCTACTTGGGCTGATTAGCTTCTTTACGGATGTTTCATCGGAGATGGTCTATCCGCTGATACCGCTCTTTCTCACCGCAAGATTAGGGGCCAGCCCAGCCGTCTTGGGCCTGATTGAGGGCACGGTGGAAAGCATATCCGCGCTGCTAAAGGTGACGTCCGGCAGGTACTCCGACAGACGGGGGCGGCGAAAGCCACTGGCTCTTGGCGGTTATACGCTCTCCTTTTTGGGCAAAGCCTTGCTCTACCTAGCCGGAAGCTGGCAGACAGTGTTTGTCGCTCGCGGCCTAGACAGGGCTGGCAAGGGCGTGCGCGGTGCCCCGCGGGATGCCCTCATCGCTGAATCTGCTGAGCCTGGCAAACTTGGTGCCGCCTTTGGCCTCCACCGCCTAATGGATACGTTGGGAGCAGTAGTCGGCGTAACGCTAGCCTACTTGTTTATGCGGGCCGCGCCACAGGAATATACCCGCGTGTTCCTGTGGTCGCTAGTTCCGGCCGCGCTAGCTTTGCTCTGTTTTGTGCCAATTAAGGACGTTGCCCAGACTCGCATAGCTTTCGCACGCACCGCTTTAGCCCCGCTGGCGCAGCTGCCAGCGGACATCAAGCGGTTTCTGGTTGTTGCTCTCCTGTTCTCCCTAGGCAACTCGTCAAACCACTTTTTGGTGTTGCGAGCCTTCACCATCGGCTATCTGCCTGCCAGCGTAATACTCCTGTATCTGGTATATAACCTTAGTTACGCGGCAATTTCCTACAGCGCAGGCCGCCTTTCCGACCGCGTAGGCCGTAAGCCCTTGTTGCTCACCGCATATCTCTTGTACGCCTTAGTCTATGCTGGTTTCGCTCTGGTCAACAGGCCCGGAGTCATGTGGATGCTGTTTGCTACATATGGTCTGTACGTCGGAATATCTGAAGGCGTAGAAAAAGCCCTACTAATGGACTTAAGCGCAGGGCTGGGCAAGGCCACGACAATTGGCTGGCACGGCACTCTAGTGAGCTTAACGCTGCTTCCGGCAAGCCTAATCGCCGGGTTGCTGTGGAAATACGTTAGCCCTGCCGCACCATTTGTTTTTGGCTCAGCAATGGCTGCCATCGCGGCAGTGATGCTGTATAGTACCGTGCGCGAGCAGGAGGCTCCAGCAGGGTAAGTATCCGCGTGGCGCATGGCGTCTATTACCGGACGGGCTGGTTCGCGGCCATCCCGTCGAACCCACTGTCAATGAGCACAAGGCTACCGGCGTGGGGGCGCTGCTGGGGATGTGTCTAGAGAGGGTATGAGCGGGAATTTTCTTATGAAACAATGGTACGAAGCGCTGTTTGACAACTACGGCAAACAATACGACAACGAAAGTTTTG
>QLUS01000200.1 GCA_018725535.1 Bacillota bacterium | reverse complement strand
GTATCGCCATGATTGCAATTACGTTGCATTGAAGGAGGCCACGGATGGCCGACGACCCCCCAGGACGGTTGGCATAGCCAGAGGACGCGAGGGTGCTTGACAGCATCGGCGGCGGCGTATAGGATACGGTTATCTGAGGCTGAGGGTTAATTGTGAAGGCAATCAAGTTACGGATTTATCCAACGCTGGAACAGCGCAGGCAGCTAAGCCGCGAATTTGCGGTGCGCCGCCATGTCTGGAATTGGGCGCTCGAACGCAGGTCTTCGGCCTACAAGACCGATAAGACCTCACTGAACGCAGTCGGGCTGAGCCGCGAATTAACCCGGAAGAAGGCCTCAGATACCTCCCTCTGTCGCGTCAGTTCGACTGCCCTGAATAACACGCTGTGGGATTTGGACGCGGCATTTCAGAATTTCTTCAAAAAGCAAGGCCGCTATCCGAAGCGCAAGAAGTTCGGGGCGGTCAATTCCGTCTGCTATACCCTGGACAAACGCAAAAAAGTATTCCGTGACGGCGAGTTGCTCAAACTGCCAAAGGTGGGAAGCCTGCGTGTCGTTTGGTCAAGGGAAGTTCCTGTATTCCCAAACACGGCAACAGTATCAAAGACACCAGACGGACGCTGGTTTGTCTCACTACAGATTGATTATACCGATCCGGTTGCCGCGCCAACTACGGATAAGCAGATTGGCATTGATCTTGGTCTGACCTGTTTCGCCGCACTGTCGGATGGCGAGAAAATCTATTCACCCAAACCATTGAAGCAGGGGTTGCGCCGCCTTGCTCATGCTCAGCGTGCAACGTCGCGCGCCCAGCGTGGAAGCAGTAACAGGCGCAAGGCAAGGCAGCGTGTAGCTCGTATTCACCGGCAGATAGCCGATCAGAGGGCGAATTTCCTGCACCAGCAAAGTACCCGCATCGTAGGCGAGAATGCCGTGATTGCGATTGAGGACTTGCACGTGCGCGGCATGATGGCCAACGGGAAACTAGCCAGATCAATCGGGGATGCTTCGTGGGGTGAGTTCAGGCGGATGTTAACTTACAAGTCGAAGTGGATGGGGCGCGATTTACGCATCGTCCAGCGCTTCGAGCGCACTACGGGCGTTTGCCCGGACTGCGGACTTGTGGGTGATCGTCTGCCGCTAAACGTGAGATCATGGACGTGCGAATGTGGCGCAACCCATGATCGGGACGTGGCGGCTGCCCGAATGATTTTATCTACCGCGAGGAGCGCGGGAATTTATGACCCTGGACTGGCAAATAAACCGGACGATAGCGGCGCAAGCCGCGACAATACGGGCTGGGATGAAGGGGTAAAAGCGCAGCACATAAGCCCGCATGGACGCGGGCAGCGCGTGTCCCGAAGTCAGGGCGCGCGGTTATGTGCGTGAGCCGCCGATTCCGAGAGGGTTCATTGATGGAAGAGTTGTTCAAGGCCGCTTACCCAAAAGCCGTTGACTTCCCAAAAAGCGATTATTCGAATGAGATGGTCAGGATTGCGGCCAGACACGGATACCGCTATGCCGGGGAAAGATTGGGCAGGGCAGTCTTTACCACTAAGGCACTGGATACCCCCCCAGTGCGCGCAAGGAACCCTGACGGCACTTACAGGGGCGACGACCCTGCCACGCCTGAGAACGAAGCCTGGATTTAACCGCTCGCGCCGGAGATGCGCGAATTACCCATGGAAACATGGAAGGAGAGATTAGCTTGACAGAAACTGAAAACCATGAAACACTACCCGTAGAACCTGTCATCACCGAGGTTCAACCTGCCCCCGGCGCAGACGAAAAGCCGCCAGAACCCGCCCCCGACGCGGAAGTACCCCCGGAAACCACCGAGCAGCAGGAAGCCCGGAAGCAGTCCAAATTCCAACGTAGGCTTGACCGGCAGAAAGCTGCCCGTGTCGCGGCTGAAACGGAAACCAGACTCCTCCGCGAGCAACTGACCAAGCTCGAAGCGCAAATAAAGCCTCAGCAGGGCGAACCCAAGCAGGAAGATTTCAACGATTTTGCCGAGTATCAGCGCGCGCTGTCCAAATACGACGCCGCTCAAATGCTGGACGAAAAGCTGAAGTCCGAGCGCGAAGTTCAGTCAGGCAGGGAAAAGCAGGCACGAGAAGCGACCAGAAACGCGGAAGTAGCCGAGGCATGGGCCGAACGCGAAAAATCGTTTCAGGCGGCCACGAAGGATTACCTTGATGTGGTCAACCCGTTTTTAGAGACGGAGATTGACGCGCTATCGCAAAACGCCAGGATAGCCATCGCTGAATCCCCCGTAGGCCCGGCACTCCTGTTTTATCTTGCCTCCAACCCCGATGAAGCTGACCGAATTGCGGAATTATCCGCCGTCAGGCAAATCGCGGAACTTGGAAAGCTGGAAACGAAAGTGACCATGCCCGCCCGGAAAACAACGAGCGCACCGGCCCCCGCCAACATCTTGAGCGGAGCAAGGACGGTAAGCCACGATATAGAAAAGATGTCACAGGAAGAATATGAGGCACACCGCAAAACTCAAGGTGCGAGGTGGGCCAGATAGTCTCTCTCTCTCCAACGCCGCGAGGCGTAGGGTTTTAGAGCCAACGTCGTGAGACGTAGGTAATTTTAATCAACCAGCGTCGTGAGACGCAGGAGAAAATAATGAGTAACGTATTAGTCACCTCCAGCATTGTCGCCAAGGAAGCTCTGGCGATTCTCAAAAACATG